>NZ_JAYGHP010000006.1 GCF_034932065.1 Crocosphaera sp. UHCC 0190 | reverse complement strand
AGCGCAATTTGGGCCCACGCGATGCGCCCCTAGGTTTCGGGTTAAAATATCTGTCGGCTCAACCGCGATCGCCCTTACCAACATCATGGGGAATCAGCGCAATTTGGGCCCACGCGATGCGCCCCTACGGTTTCGGGTTAAAATACCTGTCGGCTCAACCGCGATCGCCCTTACCAACATCATGGGGAATCAGCGCAATTTGGACGCACGCGATGCGCCCCTACGGTTTCGGGTTAAAATATCCTCGGTATGTGTAGGAATATCTATGACCTTTGATCCTGAAAAACATCATCGTCGTTCTATTCGTATCAGAAATTATGATTATTCCCAACCAGGGGCGTATTTTGTGACCATCTGTACCTACCAAAAACAATGTTGGTGTGGGGAAATAAAAAATGGTCAAATGTGTCTCAATCAACTCGGTAAAATTGTCGCTGATGAATGGCTAAAAACCGCAATAATTAGACCCAATTTTCAATTAGATGAATGGGTTATTATGCCAAATCATTTACATGGAATTGTTATAATTAATGATTGTTCTGGCAATGAAAATAAGGGGGATTTAGGCGCAGATTATCAAAATAGGGGTATTGTGGGCGCAAATCAGGACAATAAGAGGGATTTGGGCGCACGCAATGCGCCCCTACGGCAAAAACCAAATTCTTTGTCGTCATTTGTTGCGGGGTTTAAATCGGCTGTTACTAAACGAATTAATTTGCTTCGGCTAAACACAAATATTCCGATCTGGCAACGAAATTTTTATGAATCTATTGTTCGAGATGAAACGTCTTTGGCAGTGATTAGAAAATATATTATTAATAATCCTAGCTTTTGGCAAAATGACCCAGATTATCTACAAATTGAGCAACAATCACAACAATTATATTTAGATTTGTTTTTTTAATCGTCAATGATAAGAGGGATTTGGGCGGACAAATGGCCCCCGCGTCCCATTTGTCCGCCGGTAGGGGCGCAATGCTTGCGCCCTCTGGCTTGCGCTTATTATCAAAAGCCAACAATAAGATATAAAAAAATCCCCCAATACTAGAGAGTAACAGGGGGATTAAATACTAATTCAAAAATTAGTTATTATGGGCAGCTAGTCTAGACAGTTATCTCAGTAAAGTTGCCGATAAAGTCGATTTGATCTACCGTTGCATTTTCGACAGTGGCAATGATAAAACCACCGGTCGTGATCGTGGTATTCATACCAGCCTGAGCAAACGTTAAATCAGTAAACAGCAACCCATTTAACCCAAATTGGTCTGTTCCTACGGTGAAATCGGTAATGGTATCGGCCCAAGCATCGTTAGCGGTAGTTTGAAGCATAAAGATATCCAAACCACCGCCACCAGTAAGGATGTCAGTTATACCATCGCCTGCTGCTGCTGCTTCACCACCAATAAGGGTGTCATTGTCGTTACCACCCTCAAGGGTATCATCTTCAGTTCCACCGAGGAGGTAGTCATTACCGGCACCACCGACAAGGGAGTCTTGGTCGGCTCCACCATTTAGATTATCATTGCCGTTGCCACCGTCGAGGGTGTCATTGTCGGCTCCTCCGTCCAGTGAGTCAGCACCATCACCACCAGATAGGCTGTCCATTCCGGCATCACCCAATAGGGTATCCTGACCAGCACCACCGTCAAGGGTATCGTTATCGGCACCACCATCCAGGCTGTCAAAACCATTGCCACCGATGAGGGAGTCGTCACCAGCTTCTCCCATTAGAGTGTCTATGGCATTACCACCTTGTATGGTGTCGTTACCATCACCACCGACTAGACTATCTTGGCCGGCACCACCTTGCAATACATCATCGCCGGCATCACCCAATAGGGTATCATTACCGTTACCACCAACAAGGGAGTCGTTGTCGGCTCCACCATCTAAGGAGTCAGCACCATTACCACCTCGGATGGTATCTAATCCAGCACCACCAGTAATCGTGTCTTGACCCGTTCCACCCTGGAGAGAATCATCGCCGTCTCCACCATCAACACTGTCGGCACCGTTCCCACCTTGGATAGTGTCATTTCCGGCACCACCAAGGAGGGTATCCATGGCATTTCCCCCATTGATGGAATCATCGCCGTCACCACCGTCGATGGAGTCTTGACCAGTTCCACCTTTGAGGACGTCATTTCCAGTAAAACCAAAGATGGTGTCATTACCGTCGCCGCCTATGACACTATCATCTCCAACATTCCCTTGTAGGGAATCATCTCCCGCACCACCTCGAACGGTATCATCGCCGTCGCCACCGTCTGCTGTGTCATTACCTTGACCACCTTTAACGGTGTCATTGCCACTAATACCATTGAGTAAGTCATCACCGCCTAATCCGTCGATTAAGTCGTTTGCAACACTTCCTACTATAGTATCAGCCTCATTAGTTCCAATAAAATCAGCCATAGTTACTTTGCACTCCTTTGAATTCACTCCTCAACCACAATTGAGGTATTAGTTTATGGTTAATTCAGGATGTTTTTTCCTGATGCCTCTAGCTTACAAAAAAAATCCCCATAATTCTAGGTTTTTTCACAAAAATTTTTGCTAGATAATACATGAAACATTACAAGTGAGAACTCGTCCCCATTGAGAGAGACATAAACCAAGGGACAAAGTTCCCTTGCGTCTCTAATATTTCTGGAATTTGTTATTTAGGAATTGAAGGTTATTTGTTGACCGATGACTCAGGTTATAGTCTAATGGTTATTCAAAGAACTTATAATGTATGATCATCACTGAATGCTGTTGAGTTGTAGTTATTAATGAAAATTCCTATTATCTATGGTTATCCTCGTTCTGGGGGGACGTTAGTTAATCGATGTTTAGGGAGCATTACTGGCAATCTTATTTTATCGGAGGTTAATCCCTTGGGGTCAGTCCATCCGATTACGGAGCAAGCACAGCAATGGCTTAATTTGCTCAAAGAGGATCAGCTAGAGGGGTTTACGGCTCAATCTTATGGTAAACAAATAATCTTTTTGGCAACTCAAGCCAAAGAATCCCATCATCATTTGATTATTCGTGACTGGACAGCGGCCAACTTTATTGATAATCCAACTAACGATAACATACTAACACCGAGTTTATTGTTAGAACAAAATTTATATTTATCCCATTATGGATTTACTTGTTTACCAATAGCGATCGCCCGTGGTGCGGCGGATGTTTATGACTCGATTACTCGCACCTTTAAACACTTAAATCTTTCCATTGAAGCTTTTGGAGAAAACTATTTAACCTATGCTCAAGCGGTTTGTGATTATCCCGTTTTCAAGTATGAAGAAATATGTCAAGATCCCACTACTCAAATTCGTTTAATTTGTGAAACCCTTGAAATCAATTATGATCCCGCTTTTATCAATAAATTCCACCAGTTTGAAAACTGTACAGGGGATAATATTCTGAAGCAATCATCGAGGGGGGGACAACTGAGGGAGATTAAGTTACTTCCCAGTAATACAGAGTCTGAGTCATATATTATAGCGAGTAATGATGAAAACTGTCGGAGGGCAGATCAGTTATTGGGTTATGAATAACACAGAACAGTTAAAAACAGTTTGGCAAGTCCTAGAATCCCGCGATCGCGCCGTTTTCCAAGCTCGGCAAGAACGCGATCGCATAATTTTGAAAGCGCAACAAGAGTATGATGATCTAGCACAGACATCAGCAGAGGCTCATAATAAGTTATATGATACACAATTGCAGTTAGCCGATACAATACAGGAATTAGTTGAAGTAAACAGAAAAATTTGTTTTCTAGAAGGGGACGTTAAGCAACTTAGGGAAGAACAAGAGCATCATATCAAGCTGATTGGAGAATTGCGAGCAGAAGTTAGAGATCTAACCCAACAACTGCAACTGAGTCAAGCAAAACAAGAATCACTCAAACAGGTGATTGAACAACGGGACATAACCATAGAAGACATTAAAGAGCAATTACATCACAGCGAAGAAAATCGAATCTCCTTATTAGAAAAAATTGATCAATTACAAGAAAAAATCAATGAAAGTGAAGCAATTATTGTCGGGATGGAAAGTAGTAAATTTTGGCAATTAAGGGAGCGTTTCTTGCGGCTGAAAAAATCCCTTGGTATGAAAGCAGAAGAATAAAAGGTTATATAGTGTTTACCAATGAATTGTGAACACTGTAACACAAGCATCTTGCTTGTAACAGCCTAGAAGGCTGTGTTACTATTTATATCTAATTTGGAAATGCTATATCAAGATTTTCCCTCATCAAATTCATAACCCCCAAATTTTATTTCTTCTCGAAATTTAAGATAAACCCTTTCTTTGATTTCCTCATCAAAATAAGCGGAATAGTGTTTTCTTTGAGATTTATTGCGAATGGGTAAGGGTTCATAAGGGATGTCAATCATCCCACAAACTTTCTTGAAATCTTCATTGAGATGTTCAAATCTTATTAAAAAATCGATATTTCGATCCAGTTTAGGCGGTTTTAACTTAAGGGATAATCCAAATTTTGTCGTCATTTTCTTTAAAAAAGAAGTTGTAGGAAGGCCAATATATTCCCTCAAGGTTGGCACTTCTTCGATTAAATAAATGAAATCTTGTCTAACCCATTCGTTAACTCCTCGATGGGGAGAAAAATACCAAGAAATCATCTGATCGTAGGGATTTCTAATCGTAGCAAACTTAAAAAGTTTTTGATAGATATCAGCTTCTAAGATTTCCTGGTAATGTTTTAAAGTTGAGTGTTTTGTTACTTCATAGTTATCATTTCTCACTTCAAAACGTTCAATTCCATCTTGATGTTTTCCATGAATTACAATCTTATCTTCAGAATAGTGACTCAAAATATTCTGAAGACTATTCCCACCTGTTTTGGGAACATGAATAAACAAAAATTGTTTCTGCATAGAAAGCATAAGTTATCAATCCCTATTAAATGACTAGGCTTCATCAATTGGTAAACCTAGGGTTTGTTTAACGCGGAACCATTTTGTTCGTAATTTCCAAAATTTGCTAGTTTTCATGGCTTCTACTTCAGTTTTAGCCGTTTCTAATTCAGTGCGAACTCTGGCTAATTCAGTGTAAGACATTTCTAATTGTTGTTTTAAAGCAGGGATTTCTTCATGATTAAGAAGAGGAATAACAGGGGCAACAGGAGCAGCTTGAGACTGTTGACGACATTGTTCTAATTCCCATTTATATTGCTCGGCAAGACTACGAGTCTGATCTAATTCCTGTTGGGTCTGTGCTAAAAGATTATTAGCTTGTTTAACTAAAGATTGTTGTTTTCTTAACCCCTCCCAAATAGGGGGTACAGGTGTAAGCTTTCCCGTTTGAAGTTTGTCTGCTGTTTTGTGGAAAACATCAACCATAATATCAGCCATATTTGACCAGGAAAATTGCTTAATTTGGGCAAATCCAGCCTTAATTAAATTTTGCCGAATTTCAGGGTTTTGAACTTTATAGAGAGCATCAATTAAATCATATTCATTTAATTGATCAACATATAAAGCGGCGTTTCCTGCCACTTCAGTAATAGAAGAATTACGACTGGTAATCACGGGACAACCACAGGCCATCGCTTCTAAAATTGGCAGGCCAAACCCCTCATACTTGGAGGGACAAACATAGGCAACAGATCCCGAATAAGCGGCTTTTAAGGCTTCATCATCTAGGGATAAGACAAAAGTTGTTATATCTTGGGAAAGTGCTGCTAATTCCGGCTCTAATTCTGGTTTTCCTCCCACACAAACAATAGCAAATTGTTGTTTATCAACCAGTTTTGAGAAAGTTCTGAATAAGTAAATCGCATTTTTATAACTATTTACTCCCATTCTTTCGCCGACTAAGAGAAAATAAGGCTTATCGATGGCATATTTTTCTTTAAATTGGGCAATTTCTTCGGCGTTAGCTGGAGAAAAAACGGGTTTGAGTCCACAATGAGCAACGGTTATCTCCTCAGGTGAAATATGGGGAAAAAACTGCACTAGATCATGAGCCGTATTTTCAGAAATCGTAATATAGCTAGAGGCGTGCATAATGCCATAGTGCTTCTCTCGCCAGCCAACATCTTCTAAATTGGCTCCAATTACTTCGGGAATCATATCATAGGCCATAAAAACTGAAGGGGTAGATAGGGGAGTGGTATAGTAGGTGGAAATAAATAAATCAGCCCCTTTCTCATCACAAATTTCCTGAAGCATTTGAGCATCGACATCCGTTTGATTGTAGTCATAAGCCGGAACGGGACGATAGCGAATATTAGGAATTCTGGGGGCAGTTCCCGCCCGATCTAAAACAATTATATGTTGATAAAATCCGTTCTCTGACCAACACTCTAATAAGTTTTTCCAAACTTGGGCAATGCCTGAATTAGCAAACTGAAAAAAGACTCCATCGATGACAATTTGAGGAAAAGGTTTTTTCACATCCATAGTTTTTTCATTAATTTCTTGCGAGTTTAAAAAACGCCAAGATTGGCAGGTAATATCTTTTTCCATCAGGGGAACAACACCACAAATATTGGCAGGTTCAACAACGGTTTCATCTGTAACCCATGATAAGTAATCTTTTAATAAAAGAGGAAACTCAGTTTGTTCCTGTAAATTTTTCCAATCCTGAAGGGCATTTTGATAACCATAATAACTTTCTTTAAATTGAAGTTGATCGGGCGTAACATAAGCAAAGTGTTGGAAAAGTAGTCCTTCTTTTTCAGTTTCATCATGTAAAAAAGGATTTATTTTAGCAATATCTTTGGTTTTGCCATCGGGTTGAGGACGGACTAACCTTGGGGGTTCATGAGCTTCCCAAATGTCTCCTGGTTGAAAACGCCAAATTCTTAACCATTCTTGGTTAGGGTTTTGGGTATAACAATGACGACTACTAATGACGAGTTTTTCTCCCACAAAATACCAGCACCAAAAATAAGCTGCTGTTTTGTCAGGATACTCATTAAATAATTTTCTGGCTTGAATAATTTGCTCCACTGTCCACAATTCATCTACATCGATTTGCCATAATAGACAGTCTTCTTGAATGTTCTTTATAGGCGCATTGACCATGGCTTTTTTCCCGTCCCAAAAGGCCCCTTCTGCTTGACGATAAATAGTAATATTTTCGGGATATTGCTGTTGCAATTCATCTAAATATTGAGTAGTTCCGTCAAGACTGCGCCCTTGATGATGAATGTTATTAAGAATTTCTCCTCCTGTGGCTAAACTCCAGGCTGTATCATGTCTTAGTTCGGCCACTCCTTCAACAATATGCCAGTGCCATGGAAAAGGAAGCTGTTTGAAAATATTAATATGATATTCAATAAAAGGTTCCCCATTCAAGACAATGGTAAAAAAGTGAATGGGTTGTTCTTCTACAGTTTTGATAGGGGGTTGAAAGGTTGATAAAGAATCAACTCTGATAAAAATAGAATAGCCATTACGTAGGGTTGAACTTTGTTTAATTAGTTTATAGTTAGGATCGGATAATAAGCGATGATGACTTTCCCAATTTTTGTAAGTGCAAATGTCATCCAAAAGAATGATTTTTGCCCCATACACCTGATCTAATTCAACCGTTCCAGTAAACTCAGAACCATTAATTAATACAAGATCAAATTGCTGAATTGAGTTCTCTTGTTTAATTAATTGAATTCCATTAACACTGGTTTCAGATACTTCCTGACAAAATAGAATTGGCTCGTTAGAATTTTCTCTTAACCCTTTCATTAATGCTTTTGTACTGTATTTTTCGACAGAGGAGCCAATTTCTAAAACAGTTTTGATGTTGCTGAAACGAGCGATTTCTTGAAGGGCTTGATAAAATTCATCATTGTTGATTTCATCTGCTATGATAGGATTCATTTCTGATTCTTTTAAATTAGTTTTCATGAGACTATTTCATAAGGAAGTAATGATTAGATAAGCAGCCATCAACTTTTCAGGTTTTTTAACTGTTCTCGAAGTTGTTGATGCTGTTGTTCTAGGTTTTGATATTTTTGTTCTAACGCAGCATATTGCTGTTGAACATAATCTCGACTTTCTTCAGTAGCAGTTAACCATTGTCTTAAGTTAATCACAAACTCTTGATACTTCAAAATCCTTCTTTTCATCCAATAGGGGGTTTGATAAAGTGGATGTTGATTTTGGATGCGATAAGATTCAGGAACAGAAATTTTAATTTGACTGGATACTCCCCCGAAATAATAAGAACTGATTAACCTAGGATAATAACTTAATTTAACTGTTTCATCTTGTGTAAGTCTCAGAAACCATTCATAGTCTGATGATATTTTGTAGTTTTCATTAAAAAATCCTATGGTTGAGAAAAAAAGATCGGCTTTGGAAAAACTCGCTTGATGAGGAAGACAACCACACACTAATTCATCAAGAACATTTTCGGGAGAGGGAGGATTGACACAAATTAAACGCCCTGAAGGATAACGAACTTCTAAATCTCCATAAATGAAATCACAAGAGGTATTTTCACTGACATAGTTGGCAACATCAGTAATAACATTATTATCAACAAAATAATCATCAGCATTTAAAAAACAGAGAAAATCACCGGTTGAATACCTGATAGCCTTATTCATTGCTGAATAAATACCCTGATCAGGTTCACTAATAAATTTACTAACTTTCCCTAGATATTTTTCAATAATTTCTATTGTGCTATCTTGAGAACTACCATCAATAATAATGTATTCTATATTAGAGTAAGTTTGATTAACAACACTCTGTATTGCCTTGTCTATGAATTTCTCGGCATTCTTACAAACCGTTATCACCGAGAACTTTACATCTTCTTGCTTTAGCATTGATTGAATGGTAAACTTGAGTTTGATAAGTATGATGCCCAAATAATTGAGCATTTGTCAAGTCTGGCTGAAAAACTTTATCTAGAAATGCTGCCAGATGCCCATCTGCAGTCCCAGATTCACTGAGTTGACCTAGGGTGAGGACTGACAATCTTGAATAAATGTTTCATCAGTAACAGTATTTTTTATCGTCTCTTTCCCTAACCTCAGAAATTGAAGGGATGAAAATCAGCAAATTTGGGAAATTGCGCTCACTTTGGTTTAAAGTAAAAAAAGCTTTAGGTTTACCAATTGAAGCGAATTAGTTGTCGGATACTTTAATTCTTATTAGTCAAATTGAAAATACTTAACTGATGAAAGTAGAAATTTCTTTAGCATCTAAACAAATTCTAACCTTAGATTTAGCATCTCCTAGCTCTTATCCTGCATTTTTTGTTTTTTCTTTACATAAAGCGGGAAGTGTATTATTGAATCAAATTATGATTGATATCACTAATTATCTGGATATTCCACGGGTTGATATACCTAGCAGTGCTTTTTCAGAAGGAATTACTTTGGATCAGTGGGTTAATGAAAATGAATTATCTAAGATTATTCAAGATGGTTATTGTTATCTAGGTTTCCGAGTCATTCCTCCTTTTATGAGAGATAATTTAGTTTTAAAACGTAGTAAGAAGATTCTATTGGTTAGAGATCCCAGAGATCTTGTGGTGAGTCGCTTTTTTTCCATCGCCTATAGTCATGCTATTCCCGAAAAAGGATTAAAGAAAAGTATGATGTTATCTGCTCGTCAACAAGCTTTAGAAATGACGATTGATGAATATGTTGTTAGGGAAGCATCATTCTTTCTAAAAAATTGGAATGATTATCATAATTACTTAGATTTTAATCAAGATTTGAAAACTTTTCGTTATGAAGATGTGATCTTTAATAAGGAAAAATGGATTATTGATATGCTTGATTTCCTTAACTTCAACATTCCTCAAGAAACTATTAAACAAATAGCGAGTAAATATGATATCCGCCCAACGGAAGAAAACCCAGATAACCATATCAGAAAAGTGATCCCTGGAGATCACAAGGAAAAGCTAAAAAGCTCAACAATTGAGACTTTAAATAATTTGTTTGGGGATATTCTTAAACGATACCAATACACTGATTAATAATTATAAAAATCTCAATTTACTCATCACTTATGAAAAAATTTATTATTATCGATCACTCACTCTGTAATCTTCAAGGACATCATTATGAGTGTAGTATATCTGTCGCTGAAGCTGCTGCTAGGCAAGGTTATCACCCTATAATCGTTGCTAATCATACCTTTCCAAAATCATTATATCCTGATAATATTCAGATCATTTCAGCTTTTGAAGTCGATTGGTTTAATAACCCTATTTCTTCTAAAAGTTTGGGCAACTGGAATGATAAATTCAAAAAAATACTTGAGGTTTTAAATGATAATCCTTTAGGAAAATTATCAGTTAAAATTAGTGCTAAACTAACATTTTATTTCATGTATTGGGAATTAACTCAACCTAAACTTAAGCTTTTTTTAGAAAAAGTTCAAGGAAGTACCTCAAGATTAGGTCACTGGATTAAACAAGATATTGAGTTGCTTCGTTCTATTCCATTGTCTAATACTTTATGGGGAGTTTTTAAGATTATTTGGGGGGTATTAAGATATCTGATTATTGTTATTTTTAGAAAGATAAATCAAGCATTACTTAAATTATTAACCCAAAAAGTTAGAAGTTTTCAAGATAGCTTGTCTCAGGTTTTAAAAGAGATTAAACTTACCACAGAAGATGAAGTTTTTATTCATACTATTGGCATTGAACAAGTTGAAGAAGTTTATCATTTTTTAGCATCAAGTGATCGCTCTCAACTGCCTCGCTTTCATATTCTTTTGCGTCGAGATATTGAAGATCCTTTGGTTATTTATGCAAAAGGAATGGGGTTAAAAACAATTCTCGATCAATGCTATGAGTCTCAATTATGGCCAAATATTATACAGTTTTATACAGATACTATTGATCTAGTTCAACGACATAATACCCTAAGTAAAGTTATTTTTAGTCAAATTCCTATTCCATTTCGACAGGAGAAGTTAAAGGAATTAACCGAAAAATCAAATCTAAATAGACCTATAAATGTTGTTTATTTAGGAGATGCAAGGCCCGAAAAAGGTTATCATTATTTACCTGATGTTGTTCAATCTTTATGGAAAGATTATATTCAACCTGGCCAAATAAAATTGACGATTCAATCGAATTTTAGTATTGAAGGAGGGGAGGGTTTAATACCTCAAGCACGTCTAGAATTAGAAAGATATCCACAGCAGAAAGTAACCCTAATTAAACAAGCAATGTCTGCTGATGATTATTATCAACTTTTAGGGGAAGCTGATCTTTTGATTTTACCTTATGATCCTAATAGTTATAATGTCCGAACTTCAGGGGTATTAACAGAAGCATTAGCAGCAGGAAAACCTGTTGTTGTTCCTAGTAATAGTTGGTTGGCAAAGCAAGTCGATTTGTCAAGAGCAAGTATTTATGAAAAACCTGATAAAATTGCTGAAGGGGTAATTAGAATTATTAAAAATTTACCCCAATTTTCGGAAGCAGCAAAAGCATTCTCTAAGGGTTGGGGTGAAAAAAATTCACCAGATAGTTTGGTCAATGTTTTACTTTCTAACACTAATCATTTAACTAATATTGATACTGTAGAAGAACAAGTAATATTTGAAGTCAATAATGAGACAGCATCTCAACCTGTTCCTTTATTAGTTCCGAAGGTTCTTTTGATTTTAGAAAGTGATTTTTTCTTAGATAAAAATCTGATTTTACCATCTTTTATTAATCAGATTGAATATTTAGGACTTTGTGGTTATGATGTTTATGGACTATTTTTTGCCAACAATGAGCAATGGAAAGGTGATAATTATGAGCCTTTTTATCATCAATTATATCCAGTAATTGATGATATTTTTCAGGAATTCCCCTTAAAACAAAGATGGATTGTTAATTATGGATCGCCTGATCTAATACCGTATAACATTAATCCTAAAGACTATATTCAAGAGTTCTTGAATCAAGAAACGAGCTTTAAAAGAGATTTAGTTGATACATATAACTTAATTATACCCTCAGATCTAACTCAATTATTACAAACAAATCAATTTGATATTATTATATTGAATTCAATTGTTAGTTACAGTCTTATTGATAAATTTAATGTAACTCAGTCTTCAATTATTTGTGAAGTTTCTACCATTAAATCCTATCAATATGCTCTCAATAATCATCGAGAAATTGACTTGAGTGAGTATCAATTAGAATGCCAGTTATTGAATCAATGTAATGTGTTAATAACTCATTATGATAATGAACTTGAAAAACTAGAAGAAACAGTAAAAAATCCTGATAAATATGTTATTTCTTTTGGTCAAGATTCATCGAAAACTGAGTATTTTAAGATAATGGATTCTGTCTTTACCTCAACCCTTAATGAACGGGCTTTATCCTTAAAAGAAACAGGTAAAAAGGTAGCCATTTTATACCCTTGGGGAGATATTTTAGAGCGAAAAAGTGGAGCAAGTAAACGGGTGGGACTACTAATTGATTATTTAAAATCACAATCCTATCAAGTTTGGGTATTCACCACAGGAGAAGCAAAAGATTTTCGACAGGGTGAGGTACATTATACCTATTATCAACAGTCCTATCAAGATTATTGTTTAGTAAAAGATATTTATGCTGATGCCTATCAATCTTGGTTTGATGCCCTAAATTTTGACTTAGATGAACAGAATAAATCCCCAGAAACTTCACAAGAATTTAATCATTGGTTGCCTTGGATATATTATCAATATCGCTTTGATTCAGGGTTTATTAACTGGGTGAAAACCTTAGCAGGATGGGCAGATACTATCGTTTTAGAATATCCTTTTTGGGCGTTAACAGTGGCAGATATTTGTCATCAATGTGATACTCAGTTAATCATCACAGCCCATGATATTTTAGCACAACAACTTGATCCTTCTACGTTAATGGGAAAAATTGCCCTAACAGAAGAAATTAAGTCCCTAAAACAAGGAGATCATGTGATTTGTGTTTCTGCCAATGATCAGGCTTTTTTACAAAAGTATGAATTAGCGGCGACTGTTATTCCTAACCCAGTTGATTTAGAGCAAGATTCTGATTATCAATCTACCGATATATTGTTATCAGAAAGCCCTTTTAAACAACTCAATCAACCCTTTTGTTTATTTGTGGGAAGTCAGCATCAACCTAATATAGAAGCAGTCAAAATTATTCGCAAAATGGCTGAAGATTTTTCTCAAAGTTATGCCGAACTTGCTTGTCAGTTTGTCATTGTAGGTAGTTGTTGGGAACCCGAAGAAAAAGATAATTTTATTTCCCTAGGAAAAGTAGAAAATTCCCTGCTCTCAATATTATATAAACAAGCGGACTTAATTGTTTTGCCTCTTCTTTCAGGCACAGGAACATCCTTAAAAACCGTCGAAGCAATGGCCTATGAAAAAGTCATTCTCGGAACAACTGTTGCCTTTCGGGGTTATCCTGTGATGTCTGGAAAAGAAGGAATTATTTGCGATCGCTTAGAAGAATATCCTTCTCTCATTGCTCAACTTTTGAATAATCCTGAACAACGGGTAAATATTGGAGAAAATGCCCAACAATTTAGCCAAAACTATGATTATCGTAACTTATACCGTAAATATAAAGATCTGATTGAAGGAGCAAAATAGGGTGAGTTAGGGAACTTATCTGCAAATTAAACCGTCAAAAGCAGCATCAGTCTGTCATGATAGCCTTCTTTTCTAAGTTGGGTCGCAAAAAACATGATTAGTTATTGTAAACTATAATGAGGTAAACTATTAAAATTACTGACCATTCATGAGTTGACTTAATGTACTATTGTGCATAAGATTTTACGAATGCCACCCCTAGTTTTAGATAAGAAAATTGATTAAGCGTGGGAACCAAGGCCCCAATATAACAAGGTGATTAGTTAATATCTTATGAAAGTCCTTATTGCTGATTTCGATTTATTTAGTAAGGTTGGCGGTGGTCAAACCTTTTATCGCAGTATTATCAAAAAAAATCCCCAAATAGACTTTTATTATATTGCTGAAAAAGAACCACGAAATACCTCTCGGCCTAGTAATGCTCACGCCCTTTCTTATCAAGAACAGTTTCTCTTAACTGATTTTAAAAATTTCTTCGAGGTGACACCGCCAAAATGGGTAGAACGGGCCTTTGTTATGGCCAGCAATATCGCCGCTTCTGCTGCCAATCAACAGTTTGATGTCATTGATGTCCCTGACTATGAACAATGGGGCATATTTTTACGGCCTGCCCTTAAACATTATGGTATTACCTTTAATCGCATTGCTTTGTCAATGCACGGAAAAATCTCTCAAACTCTCCGTCTAGATTGGTTTGATTTTGGGTTGGCTAATATTCCTCTAGATCTACAAGAAAAAATGCAATATAAGGCGGTAGATCTCCGTTATGGAATTAGTAAAAGCTATTTAGATGAATGGCGAGAATATTCTGATTTTGATTCCCATTATTATAATCCCCTTCACTTTATTGATCTACCAAAACCCACCAGAGGTTTACCCTCAGAAGTTGCTCCCAGTCTCAATTTTATCGGAAGGACAGAAAAGAGAAAAGGCCCTGATATTTTCATTGATATGGCATGGTGGATTCCTAGAAAAAGCTATAGTCAAGCGCGTATTATTGGCCCCCATAGTTACAATTACAATAATACTAAATCATCTCAAAAGTATTTAGCGGAGATGATTAATCATCGACAGAAAGATCTGAAGATGCTTCCCCCCATGACTCCCTCAGAATTAGTAGAATTATTTGCTAGTAAATCTATTACTTTTCTGCCTTCACGATACGATACGTTAAATTTAGTTGCCTTAGAATCTCTATTTTCAGGTTGTCCGACGGCCATTGGCAATGGTGCAGGGGTTTGTCGCTTTTTAGAGGAAAGTTTCCCTGATGTTCCTTTTGTAAAAATTGACATCAATGATATCTATACTTCTTTACCTAAGATTCAAAAAATTCTCGATAATTATCAAGAATATAGGGAACATTTAGTCGATACACTCCTTTCTTCTAATTTAGAAACATCTGATCTCTTTTTAGAGGAAATTTACAATCAGCCATTAATGTCTGATACAGAAATTAATGAAGAATTAGGTCAATGGTATGCTCAATTGATTAATTATTGGGAAGCGGGACAAGTCGGATTTAGTCTCTCAAAATTACCTGCAATTAAAGGGATTAAATCCCAAATCAAGTCCCAGATTAAACCTCTTTATAAACAAATTAAAGCCACCATTGGAGAAACAAAGGAGCAACTAAGAAAGCCTTTAGAAGAACCTCGCAATGCTCAAACTTTAAAAGCTCCCAAATTAGTTAAACGCTATAAATTCACTTTTAATGCGTCAGAATTAACCCAAAAAGACCTAGGCAATAAAGTCAAAGAATGCTGGAAATTAGGCTCAGCCTTTGGGGGAGAAAATCAAAGTTTACAGGATCGCTTAGGTAATGGCTACCGCATAGATCGGGTTCGTTTATGGCGAGAAATTGCTAGAATTGAAGAGATACGGGGTAATGAACTGGTTTCAGCTACCTATAAACTCAGAGGAATACGCCTCTTAGATAAAGATTTATTTGGGGATCTTTCCTATGTAATGCGGGCTTTAAATAATCAAGGTTTTCGTCGTGAAGCTCAAGTTATTGAGGCTATGTATGGTAAACCTGCCGAACGAGAAACGCGGTGTTATGAATTAATTAAACAGAGTGTCTCGGATAATTTATTAAACCCACAACGGGACTATGAATTCATTGATGATCGCCGCGATCAATCTGCCTATCGCGTTAGTGTAATTGTCTCTTTATATAACGCGGCTGATAAACTTCCCTTATTTTTGAGAACCCTACAACATCAAACCCTAATGCAACGGGGAGACGCAGAAATTATCTTAATGGATAGTGGTTCTCCAGGGGATGAATACCAAGTTTTTCAACAATTAGCTTCTGAATTAAATCTGCCCATTGTTTACGCAAGATCTAAACAAAGAGAAACCATTCAGACAGCTTGGAACCGAGGAATTGACCTATCAAGAGGAAGTTTTTTATCCTTTTTAGGAGTAGATGAAACCATTTTACCTGGTTGTTTAGAAATACTGGCGGCTGAATTAGATAAAGATCCTGAACTTGATTGGGTAATTGGTCATAGTTTAGTCACCAGTGTTGATAAAAACGGCAGTTGGGTTAATGATGTTATGCCGTACAATCGTAGTAATTATCATCAGGATTTAGTATACTTAGAAACTTGTTATTTATCTTGGGTAGGAGCCTTATATCGTCGCTCCATTCATGATCGTTTCGGTTACTATGATGGCAGTTTCCGAGGAGCAGGGGATACAGAATTTAAGAGTCGGATGTTACCCTTCATTAAAAGTAAAGTTGTTGACCAAACTTTAGGGGTATTTTGGAACTATCCTGATGAAAGAACCACCCAAAGTCCCGCCGCAGAAATGGAAGATATGCGGGCTTGGTATTTACATCGAACCTTAGCAGGAGTTCGTTATGCTTTTGCTAATAGAAATGTCGAAGATCTTGAAAAATTAATTTACTCAACTTTAGGTTATCGTAAGTCTTATTGCACTCACACCAGTACGGATTTAGAGTATGCTTACAACTTAAGTTTACATTTAAAAGAGGTGCATCCTGAATCAAAAGCCTTGCAATATTTTAAAGGCATCGAGACTTTATTGAAAGCCTATCGATCCCTAGATTGGATTCCGAAATTGTCGCGCTTTTCTCCCTTAAGCCAGGTTGTACAAACTCGGAAAATTGCCAATCAAATTCAACAAGAACATCAGGCTTATTGGAATCCTAAGATGAGTCCTGAGATGAGTCCTGAACTCGCTCCTAATTATCGTATTTTTAACGATAACCGTCATGAACAACACGCATTTCTTTGGTTAACTGAGGTAGAAAAAGCTAATGATTAATAACTTGAAAAATTGGCTCAAAATTCGTTTGGCTAGAGCCTTAGCTCCTGAAATTGATCAACTTTTAGAAGTTGATCGCAAACTAGAAGATGTTCGACTTTATGGTATCGCTCCTTGGTATCAAGAAAACTTCTGGGAACCCCCTGTTCAATTAGCATTACGGGATCTTTGTCGCCCTGGAGATGTTGTCTTTGATGTTGGGGCCAATTTTGGCGGATTAACTACTATTATGTCTCGTATGGTAGGGCCAAAAGGGGTGGTTTGTTCCTTTGAAGCAAGCCCTCGAATTGTGGATAAATGCCAGCGAAATTTAGTGTTAAGTGGTTGCAGTAATGTGCAATTATTTCATGCTGCTGTTTATTATAAATCCTATGCCAAAGTGCCTATTTATTTAGGTAGTCATCTTAATGACAGTATCTACAATAATCAACCTAATGAAACGGCAGCTTATGAGGTTTCAACCATCTGTTTAGATGATTTTGTTAAACATACAGGTTTAGTGCCTAATCTGGCAAAAATGGATATTGAAGGGGCGGAATTTGATGCCATCAAAGGAATGGCCAATACGATTAAATCAGCCAAACCTCATTTAATTTTAGAAACTCAGCCTGATGATACGAATTGCCTCGATTTTTTAAGAGCAGAAGGTTATATTGCCATAGATTTAAACACTTATCAAGTAGTTGAAAGTCCCCAGGATTATCCCCCAGGAGTAGGCATTCGCAATAATCTCTATATTCACCAAGATCGCTTGTCTGAAGTAGCTTATAATCCTCCTTTTACTTTCAAAGATTTTGCCACTTTAGAGGCTGCTGATTTTCAGTCTAAACCTGATGGCTCAATTGGGTTAAGAACCCCTTTAATTCTTGATAGGGGAAGATATTTAATTGATGTTGCTTTTACGGCTCAAGGAACAGATAACGACCTAACTTGTGGTGTTAAGGTGGGCAATAAACCGATCTTCCGTTATCATGCCTATAGCAACTTGTTAGCCTCTAGTTATCGTGACTGGGTTATTCATCTTTCTGAAACCTCAAAGGTTGATTTATATTTTGATTTTCTTCATGGAACTCGTGATGAAACCTTATCGGTTCAGGGGGCAAAAATTACTCAAATTTCTGATTTTCAAGATTTGCCCACGAATCTTTATATCTAACTTACTGACTCAGGGAGATTAGCGATTAAAATCATGTTAATTCCATTAATTAGTTTGATACTAGGGATAGTATTATTAGGCTTTGCCTTTTTGACCTACATAGGCTATCCTTCCTTTAAAAGTATTCCTAGTCTTTATCGGTTAAAAGGTAATCAATTTTTTGTTTTGGGAACAAGTTTAATTGCCTTGACTTTAGCATTAGGAATCATTGGTTATATCGGTTATGCTGATGCTTCATTATTAAGAAGTGTCAGACTTGTTTTCGGTGTGACGGGTATTTTTCTAATCAGTTTTAATTGGTTACGAACCATTGATTCAGAATCGAGAGAATTGAGTAAACTAGAGAAAATGCTGGTGGCTGTCCTCAAGTTTATGAATGTCAAAACAATCTTGACATTCTTTTCCATATCAATTCTTTTTTCAATTTTCTTAATTAGCTTTTTTGATGGTAATTACGGAGGAGATGCTTATATGTATCATCTTCCCTTTGCTGCGAGACTTTGGGGAATTATTACCCCAGAACAGTATACTTTTGAATATAATATAGAACATCGTTTTCTGGGATTTCCTCTGTTAGCTAATTGGTTACAAGGTTTATTCTGGGTTATGTTTAAAAGACCAGAAGCCACGAACCTACTGGCTTATTCTAGCTTGTTAATATTTATTGCTTATTTGCGTTTTTATCTCAAAATACCTTTTTATCTTGCTTCTCTTACTCTTTTAGCAGTGCCAATGGTTCAGATGCACGCTGCTAGAAGTTATATTGATTTACCTGGCAATGTTGGTGTTTCTATTCTTATTTTAACTACCTATCTTTTATATATCAATAAACTTGAATTTAACAATAAAACTTTTCTACTAATTTTTCTATCAGCAGGGGCAGCAGCTAATACTAAATTTCAGTTAATTCCTGTTGTTTTTATAGCCCTTTTATTGCTTTTACCGAAAATTGTTAGTAAATATTGGCAACTCAAGGGTAATTATAAAAATAAATTAATTCGTGCCTCAAGAACCTTGTTCCTTTGTTTATTAGCAAGTGTTGTTATTTTTATTACTCCCATCAAGAATACAGTGCTTTATGCTAATCCTTTTTATCCCGTTAAGGTGACAATTGCAGGAGTTGTTCTTAACCATAATGAAGCCCCCCCTGACTTCATGCACGAAAATATTAGAAAACTGCCCCCTCATTTACGTTGGGGACGATCTATTCTAGAAATTGATGTCTTTGATAAGCGAAGACCTTGGCCTTGGACATTAGCAATGGACTTTATTTCTTGGGATGAAGAAAAGTTTGGTTTAGGGGGATATTTTGGGGGATATGTTATCTTTAATTTGATTTTATTTATATATTTGTGCTGGAAACATAGTAATAAGGAATCAAAAACTGCCATTATCATTATGGTTCTTATGACTGGACTGACTCCTTTATTACCTCAAGCCTATGAACTAAGATATTATATGTACTGGATGATGGTTTTTGTTGCCTTAAATTGTTATCTACTATGTCGTCTGGTTGAACAATATTCTCAAAAATTTATTAATCCGAGAAATTTCGCCTTAGTGGCAACATCATTTATCCTAATTTTCGTCCACAAAACTAATGGTTTCTTTACCTATCCTGCTTATGAGTCTCTATCTAAGTACATGGAGGTTAATGTTCAAGAAGAGACTTTCAACAAGATCAAAGATGGCGATAAAATCTGTTTAGTTGGTAAGGCTCCCCATAGCTTTTTTTATAGTTCATATTTTCATCCCCCCCGTCAATATTCACTTCAGTCAGAATTTGAGATGAGTCCAGAATATATTGAAGATAAATGTCAGGGGAGAAAAATCTTACAATAGTTTATTTTTATCAATTATTACAAGGCAACTTTAACTAATGCTGAAGTTTAAAAATATTAACATTCCCTATCTTCCTATTATCTTAATCCTTGCCTTGTTGCTAAGGGTAATGTTTTTAGGAACAATTCCTAATGGTTTTTTTACAGATGAAGCGTCAAATGCTTATGATGCCTATTCTATTCTTCATACCTTACGGGATCAATATGGGGAATTTTTGCCTTGGTATTTCAAATCAGCGAATGATTACCGTGAAGGGTTATATATGTACCTTATGGTTCCCTTCATTAAAGTTTTTGGACTAAATCCTTTTGGAGCGAGAATCACTTCTGCTATCCTTGGAACTCTAACGGTTTTTATCGTTTATCATCTTGGCAAAGAGATTTTTAATCAAAGAATTGGTTTATTATCTGCCTTATTTTTAGCAATATTACCCTGGCATATTCATTTTAGTCGCACCACCTTTAGGGCGATTTTACTGCCTTGTTTATTTTCTTTGAGCTTACTATTTTTTGTTAAAAGTTTTAAACAACCTAAATGGCTAATTTTATCTAGTTTAATGCTTGGAATTAGTATCTATACTTATAATTCAGCTAGGGTCTTTATTCCTTTGTTCATGCTAGGATTAGGGGTTATTTATTGGGAACATCTTTGGAAAAATAAAAACTATACTGTCCTAGGATTTTTGGCATTTCTGGCTATTTTTATCCCTCAACTCATTTATCAACTCTCTCCTGAAGGCATGGCCAGAGCAGATGCTGTCGGGATTCAAACAGATATCAATAAAATCATTAGTGATTATTTATCCTATTTTAGTCCTGATTTCCTATTTTTTAAAGGCGATCCTATTCCTCGTCACACCATTGATAGGACTGGAGAACTATATTCTTTTCAAATTCCTTTATTAATTATTGGAATTATGCAACTAATTAGGGATAAAAATTCTAGCAAGTGGATATTATTTTTATGGCTGTTTTTATATCCTATTCCTGCTGCTTTTATTTCTCCTTATAGTGCCGTCAGAACTTTAGCAGCAACCCCGTTATTTGCTATTTTATCAGGTTATGGAACGATTCAATTAATTGACTTCTGCAAAGGTAAAATCAAAATGGTTTTCACTTTTCTTATGATCTCAGTTATCTTTGCCAATTTAGCAATTTATGCTCAGCGATATTTTGTTGAATATCCTCGGTGGCATTCTGATGTTTGGTTATCGACTTTAGAAGAAACCATCACTTATGCAGATAAAACCTCTTATGATTGTATTGTTTATAGCAGTAATGCCTATGGTGAATATGCTTACATCATGATTCCGTTTTTTACTAAAATGCCTCCAGCAGACTATCAAAAGCTTGGTATTGATGTTGTTGAAAATAAATTAGATATGGGAAGATGGAAGGTCGAAAATTTAGAAAAGAAAATTGATGAACTAAATACTAACTGTCTTTATCTTCTTTATAATGGCCCCAATCCTGAAAATAATAACATCATCAAGGGAAAAGATGGTGAAGTTTTATCTAAAAAATACCAAGAAAAGTTAATTTATTCAACTAGAGATATCAGTGGTGTCCAACAATATAGATTAGTTGAACTTAAAAAACAAAGCTAGAATTAAATTTAATTTTACTTTGGGGTGAAACTTATCAAAAATAAATGCCAAAATATGCAAGTTTTAAAGCTTAGTATTATTACAATAATTGCTGCTTTTATACGGATAGTTTTTTTAGATAAAATTCCGAATGGTTTTTTTCCTGATGAAGCATCTAATGCTTATGATGCTTATTCGATTCTCCGTACAGGTAAAGATCAATATGGTCATTTTTTACCCTTAGTGTTTAAATCAGCTAATGATTATCGAGAAGGTTTATATATATACTTAATGGTTCCTTTTATTAAAATTTTGGGGTTAAATGAGTTTGCCGCTAGAATGACTTCAGCGATGATTGGAACCCTAACAGTTTTGATTATATATTATCTAGTTAAAGAGGTTTTTAATCGGCGTGTTGCTCTATCTTCTGCTTTATTATTAGCGATTTATCCTTGGCATATTCAATTTAGCCGTATTGCTTTTAGAGCTATCTTATTTCCTTGTTTGTTTTGTTTAAGTTTACTTTTCTTTTTCAAGAGTTTAAAACAGCCTAAATATTTACCCCTATCGGGTTTATTATTTTCTATTAGTATTTTTACTTATCAGTCTGCTAGGGTATTCGTACCTCTTTTTTTAATAGGATTAATTTTCATTTTTTATCAATTTCTCTGGCAACATAAATTTTATACATTGTTAGCAAGTATTTTATTTTTACTATTCTTTATTCCTCAACTTATTTTCTATATCTCTCCTCAAGGAATGACCAGAGCCAATGATGTTATTTTATCAAGTAATTGGTTAACAATAATTAAAGTTTATTTTTCTCATTTTAGTCCTGAATTTTTATTTTTTAAAGGCGATCTTAATCCTCGTCATTTACCTCAACATAGAGGGGAACTTTACTACTTTGAGATGATTACAATTCCTTTGGGACTATTTTATCTGATTAAAGAAAAGCGAAAAGAAAATATTATTTTTTTGATTTGGTTAATATTATATCCATTACCTGCTGCTTTAACCTCAGAAATTCATTCTCTCAGAGCAATTATTGGCGCACCTTTATTGGCTATTATTTCAGGTTATGGCATCACTAAAATAGTTGATTTAATTAAATTTTATCCAAGATTTATTGTCAATTTTATTGTGTTATTAATTATTTCAATTTCTTTGGTACTTTATAGCGATCGCTATTTTATTGACTATCCTCGCTGGTTGACTCATGCTTGGTTGCCAACCATGGGATCAGTGATCACTTATGGGGATAAAACCTCATCTGATTGTATTGTAATTGATACCAATGTGTATGGAGAACATATCTATATTTTTGTTCCTTTTTATGGAAAATTAGACCCTAATTACTATCAAAAGTTAGGGGTTGATATAGCAGTTGATCGATTAGATATGGGACGGTGGAAAGTGGAAAATTTGAATGAAATTAGTTCCTTCAATTCACAGTGTCTTTATATTACTACAACCCAGCAATTAGAAACCATAATCGGTAAAGGATATAAACCGCAACCCCTTGAGCATTTTAAGGATATTAATGGGGAAGAAATTTATCAAGTAGTTAAGATTAAATCCTAGGGTGAGCATTGCTCACCTTACTTAACTATTTATTTAATTTTCGTTGAATAATTGGGCTAAAAATTACACCAATTAATCCTAACCAAGCTAACCCACTAATCCAATTTGCCCAAGCTAAACCATGAAAGGTTACTTCAATTTTATAGGTTCCTGGTTTGAGATCTAACCCCACTAAATTATAATCTCGGTAATACACAGGAAAATAGTCTACTCTTTGCCCATCTACCCAAATTTTTTGCATTCCTTTATAGTATAAAACAGGCAATTGAACGATTTGAGCATCTTGCTTAACTGTTATCTCACAAACCGTTTTAACTCCTTGTTGTGAGCATTTTTCTTGGGTTTCACTGACGGGAATTGTGGTATGTTCAGGGGATAATCCTTCTAACCAGAGTTTGTTAACCCGAATTCTGAAAAATTGACCATCTTTAGTTGCACCATTAACTAGAAATTTTAGACCAAAATTCTCATCATTAACCGCAACTTTATCAAAAGGAACTTGCCAATCTAATTGACGATCAACAAGATCAATGATATCAACTCTTTGACCATTAACTTGAACTTCTAAAGATGCTTTATCCGCAATATTGTCTAACGGTATTTCTCCTTGAAGATGTAGCACTGGTTTTTCATTTTTCTGCCATACCGGATAATATAATTCTGCTTCTAAAATTAAGGGATGATTAACAAATGTATCCCAGGTACTATACCCAGGAATCCAGTCAGGATGAGATAATAATAAATCTGTCTTGCCATATAACTTTTTAACTGGGGTACGATAAAGATAATCTAAAGCACCAGAATAGCGAAATAATGGTTCTTTTAATAAGTCTTCAACCGTTGCTGTACTCCGAGGAATTGGCAACCAGGGACGACTCGCTAAAACAATAATTAGAATGCCAAGAATGAGGTGACGACGATCAAAACGTCGGCGAAAAATCAGGATACTTGCATAGGCAGTTAATAAAGCACCAGCCCACATTACATGGGTTAAAAACCGAAATGTAAATTGAGCAACCCAAAATTGACGGGGCAAGATTATCCAAAAATTAATCGGACTCCAAGTGACAAATAAAGCGACGATAAATACCCAAAGTAATCCGATTAAATAGGGGCGCGTTGGTTCTAGTTTGGCCGGAATAGAACGAGAGAAATAATAATAATAAATAGCCACACCCCAAGCGGCTAGAAAAACCCAACCAATCGCTGGATGTAAGCCATAGGTAGGAGCTAAACCTGTTTCTGTAGGAGCAGGAGGTAAAGAAGTTGGGGAAAGAAGATTACTTAGGGGAGTGTACCATCTGGTGTCAAATGGGTTAATCGCTTTGATTTGTTTGTTGATTGAAAGATTACGAGAAACTAAGACGACTGGGGCCAGGAAATAAATGGCTAACAACCAAGCTAAACCATAAGCTTTACCGACGGGAATGAGTCGAGATAATTTAAAATCAGTGGTTCGAGTTTGTAAGATGACAATTAAGCCTAAAAGCCCAATAAAAAGAGTTCCGTAAACAAAGGTAATAATATGGGTTATCGCTAATAAAAACCAACTTAAGCCACTAAGGATAATGTCTCGTTTTTTACCTGTGTTGTAGCATTGAATAACATAGTAAAGAGCAATGGGTAAAATCCCTTGAGCAATGGCTTCTGTAAAAGCTCCACGGGCATGAATATTATTGAGAAAATAAGGAGCAGACATATAAGAAATACCTGCTAAAATTGCGGGGATTTGGGATTCAGTTAGTTTTAAGCTCAAGCGATAAATATAAAATGCACCTACTAATAAAGCTGTCCAAACTACTAACTTATAGGCATCATAAGGATTATAAGGCAAGAGAAATTTATAAATTAATGCCCCAAAAAAATAGGGGAATTGACTATAAAATTGAAAGCCAGGATAACGCCATCCATTATCTTCAACTGGGGCAACCCGTAGGGGAAATTGACCTTCTTCTAAAGCCATACGTCCTTGGACAATATAACCAACATGAGAAGGAGTATCAGGATAAGGGGCAATGACTTGAGAGGAAGCCATTGGGGCCATTAAGCTAATAGCAATTACGCCATAAAGAACTAAAATTGATAAATTGTTTTTATGGGATTCAAAAAAATGAGAAATGGGTTGCAAGTTTTTGGTTAATTTCATTGAATGATGATCCTTAAAGCTGAAATTCTTGTCTCAGAATGGTTTTTAAATCAGTAGAACAATCTAAACTTTAACGTCTGCCTCCTGCTTCTTGCCTCCCCAAAAAAGTTTCATGCCCATAATAATGACACTTAGCCAAGCGAAAAAACTAATCCAGTTTGCCCAAACTAATCCTGTAAATATAGCTTGAATTTGATAGTTACCGGGTTTCAGTCTAACACCCACTAAATTATAGTCATAATAATTGACAGGAAAATACTCGACTAATTGACCATTGATTTTGATTTGTTGCATTCTAGAATAGTAAAGTACAGGAAGTTGAACGACTTGAGCCTTTTCTCCGACAGATACCTCACACAAAGTTTTAATTCCTTGTTGAGTACATTTATCTTTGGTTGTCTCAAGGGGAATTACGGTGTTTTCGGGGGATATTCCCTCAAAAAACAGGTTATCTACTTCAATCTGAGGACGTTGGTTATTATCAATATTGCCCTTAACCACGAATTGTAGACGAAACTCTTTGGGAGCTAGATCTAACTGATTCAACTTAGTAAGATCAAAGGGGACACGCCAATTTAACCTGGGTTGATTAAGGGGAATTTCTCCTAAAATTTGTTTGTTTTCGTCGGAATATCTCTGTAAGACGACAACGGATAAGGTGGTGGCATCGGACACCGTTTCTGGAGTCACCTTACCTTCTATCACCAAAACAGGTTTATCTGTCTCTTGCCACAGGGGTAAAATTCGCCAATTTGGTTCATTTTCTCCAATTACGGGCAAAAACTTCCGATCAAAAGACTCCCAACTGTTATAACTGGGAATCCAGGTATTACTCAACAAGGGTAGTTGAGCCTTGCCATATAAGGTTTTAATAACACTGCGATTCAGATAATCAATGGCTCCTGATTTACTAAATTGGGGATTTTCAACCACTTGATCTACGGTAATGGTTCCCCTCGGAATTGGCAGCCAAGGGCGACTAACCATAACTATCAGGAAAATTCCGATTAACAAATGACGACTAGAGAACCTTCGGGGAAAGAGTAAGGCGATCGCATAACCCGTTAATAAGGCCCCACACCACATAATATGAGTCAGAAATCGGAAGGTAAATTGTGTCACCCACAAGGATTTCGGTAAAAATGCCCAAAAATCGATGGGACTCCAAGTAATGAAGAGTACAAGGGGAAAAATCCAAATAAGGCCAAATAGATAAGAGCTAGTCGGATTCAAACGAGGGGGCAAGGGTTTGGCTGAATAGTAATCATAAACAACAACTCCCCAAGCAACGAGAAAAATCCAACCCACCGCAGGAGTTAAGCCGTAGGTAATGCCTTCGTCTCTGGGTGAGGGGGAAAGTGCCGTAGGAGAGAGTAAGTTAGCCAAGGGAGTCATCCAGTTGGTCATATAGGGACTCACTTGATCAACATAAAACCGCATACTCACATATTGGGATTCTAGAACTACGGGCATGAGATAATAAAAACCTAGTAACCACCCCAAAATATAGCCCACTGTGACTCGAATTAATGGATTGATTAAAGCACGGGTTTTTGGTGTTTTTACAATGATTAATAGCCCTAAAATTCCTAAAAATAGGGAACCATAAATAAAGGTAATAATGTGAGTTGTTGCTAAGGCAAACCAAGCAATGCTACTCAGTAAAATATATTGGGGTTTCGGGTTACTATAGGTTTTGATAACGTAATATAAAACAATGGGTAAAATACCTTGAGCAATGGCTTCTGGAAAAGCACCGCGAGCATGAATTGTATTAAGAAAATAAGGGGCCGATAAATAAGAAAGTCCGGCTAAAATGGCTCCAGGTTGACTACGGGTGAGCCACAAACTCAGACGATAGATGAAAAATCCCCCGATGACTAATGAACCCCAAAGCATCATTTTTAGTGCTATGTAAGGGTTATAAGGGGTCAGAAATTTGTAGATTAGGCCACCTAAAGTATAGGGAATTTGGCTATAAAATTGAAAACTCCCATAACGCCAACCGTTGTTTTCATAGGGAGCAACCCGTAACGGAAATTGTCCTTCTTCTAAGGCCATCCGTCCTTGAATAATATAAGCTAAATGGGGGACTGTTTCTCCAGTGGAAAAAATCACGGAATTTGAGGCCATTGGGGCCATTAAGCTAAAGGCAATAATTCCATACAGTAAGATAACTAATAAGTGATGACTCTCGTTGAGTAACCAGAAATTAAAGGATTTCCAGACTTTAAATTTAAAGGACTTCATTAAGGCGTTGTGTTAAATTTGAGTTGATAAATGAAGATAATATCGTTATGAGAGTAAAGAGGTTGATGGGTTTGGATAAATTCTAAATTTTTCGCAGCAATCGGATTTTTTTGAGCATTAGCAACAATTTGTTGTTTAACTGAACTATCAATTAGTAGATATTTTTCGGATAGTTGATTAATGTCTGATTTAGTTGCATTAAAAGGAGGATGAGCATAATAGGATTGAATATCAAGAGGATAATTTTGTTGTCGTCCAAGAAGGTCTAAATATTGGATAAAATTGATATTAACACCAAAGGTTTGATGGGTAATAACATCAGTGTTCTTTTCCGGTAGAAGACGATGAGTTAGGAGATATTGTACCCCATGTTGGGTTTCTTGTCCCCAATTAATGGTTGAATCATCCGTCAGTTGCCACTTTTCTTGCGTCCATAAAGGATTAACATAACTAAGAGATTGTGAAACCCCAAGCCATCCTAAACAAATATATAAACTAAGACTACTAATGATTACATATTGTTGCCATTTTTGTTTCATGAGTGTTGTTAATAGAGAAATTCCGAAATACAGAAAAATAATTAAAGGATAAAAATAACGATAACCGATAATAAAGCGACTTTTATGGGTTAAAATAAAGTAGCATAGAGGATAAGAGATGCCTAAGATAATTATTCCTAATTTGCCTAGGTTTTGTGGTTGTTTCCAGTTTCTAAAAAAATTGATTAATTGCTGTCGTTCAGTTATGATTTTGTACAAACCAAGAATAATTAAGAAACTTCCTAATATAAATAATCCTGGATTTTCTTTAAACCAAAATATTTTACCTAAATATTCAAGAGAAGTAATCGAGACAAATTGACCGTTCCAAAAAGGCTCACGAACTCCTCCCGCAGTGCTTAAATTCATCTTTATTCCTTGGCTATAGCGGTTAAAGTTCTCAAGAATTGATTGATTTGGAAGATTTCTAAATGACAAAGCATACATTAAAATGATTGAAAACAGTTGAGCCAACCCACTTAAGCATGATAGAATAATAACTTTAATTCCTAATATTCTCTTACCAATTTTAATTAAATATAAGGATAAGGTTAAAATACTTATTACAATAATAGGGACTAAAATTAAATTGCTAAATTTAGCATTAATTGCAACAAAACAAATAAAAGTAAATAAAATAAATTGATTTAACAAATGTTTGGGTTGAGGCGAAAATAAAGTTTTAATAATTCCCATCAACGAGATAATTGTCAGTAAAGAATAAACACTCACTAAAACATCAAAAGCAATCAGAAAGTTATGACCATAAAAGCTAGGAGAGAAAACAAATAAAATCCCCAAAGAAAAAGATACTTTAGCATCTATTGTTTTTAAAAGAAATGTATAAATATATAAAAATATCAAAAATAAACTATTAAATAACAAGTAACAAATTCGTAGAGAAAAAAGAATTTTATCAAAATTTTCTGGCCGCATCATTAAAAATTGATAGCCCACATTAAAAGCCGCAAGACGTGCCTCACTATTCTCTTCTCCAGGCACGATATTAATGGGAGGAATTGTTATTGTATAATCACTAAAAAATAGATTAATAATTGCAGAATTTACCAACTTAATAAATAGAGGATGCTCTTGATTAAGTCCAATTCCTTGAGTATAAGAATAAGCTGCCCCAATATAAGCAGATTCATCAGAAGTAATTGAGGTTTGCGTGATTAAATATATCCCCAATAAAAAATATATTATGATTAGTAATAGATAAAAATATAAGCTAGAAATTTTGCTGAATTTTAGAGTTGGCCAGGTCATCAATTTTTTAAGTAGAGAGAATTAAAAAACAGAAAAATACTTAAAGGATAGACATTTTAACAAACCTGGGGTATGATAGCACATTAATTTCACATCTGTCTGTCAGGAACTTTATGACGGCACTCAGGAGTCTATATAACTTCAAATGAGTGTTGGTAGGCCATTTATGGAAAATTTTGCTAAGTATGGACATTAAGGATTATCTCATTACGAAACTGCGAGGAGTAATTGGTATTATTGACGTATTAACTGACATTGATCGGGTTTTACACGCCCAAAAACGAGATTTAACCCAACAATTTCTCAACCAAATTTATTCAGGTGGATGGATTAAATGTCGTCTTAACGAAGTCGATATTTTAGCCCCAATTGAACCCCTGAAAATGTATCAACATTGTCTTGTCTTGGGAAAAGAAGAAAAATTCCATTTCTTAATTGAGACTCATTGTGTTAATTGGTTATGTTCAAAAATTGACTATGGGGATGTGGTTTTAGATATTGGGGCGGCCTATGGCGTTATCACCTTACCTTTAGCTAAAGCAGTGGGGAGAAAAGGGCGAATCTATGCCTTTGAACCCGCGAAAAAAACCCAAAAATTACTACAAGAAATGTTAGTATTAAACAACATTGAAAACATTAAAGTTGTGCAAGCTGCTATTAGCGATCGCCCTGGAGAAGCGGAATTTATTGAATATACATCGGATCAAGATATCTCTTGGGCCTCAGATTTTTCAACCCTAAATGCACCGGATGTAAATCTTAGTCGTCAGCATATCAGTTATTTAGTTCCTGTGACCACTATTGATGATTATGTAGAAGCTAATAACTTACAGCCGAAAGCGATTAAAATTGATATTGAAGGATTTGAATTATATGCCCTATATGGTGCAAAATCTACCTTAGAAAAGTATACGCCCTATCTTTGTATTGATATTCATGCTGATGTTAAAACAGGTAAATCCGCCTTATTAGAAGTAAAACCTTTCTTAAAATCTTTAGGCTATCAAATGGAGATGATCGAACATACCTTACTCTGTACACCTAAGAACAGTTAAGAGTGTTATATTTTAGGGCAATACCTTATCAATCTTTCAGCCGTTAATTGAGGAAATAACCTTGTGTTTATTTCAATTGTCATCCCCTGCTACAACGAAGAAGAAGTCATTAATGAAACTCATCGCCGTCTTGTGGCTGTTTTAGAACAGTTAACTCCTCAATTTGAATTAATTTATATTGATGATGGTAGTCAGGATAAAACGGCTGAACTGCTAAAGCAATTACAACACAACGATCAACGAGTTAAAGCAGTTCTCTTATCCCGAAACTTTGGTCATCAGATGGCAGTTACCGCAGGACTCGATCATGTCTGTGGGGAGGCAGTGGTGTTAATTGATGCGGATTTACAAGACCCCCCAGAAGTCATTGAAGAAATGCTCAATCAATGGTATCAAGGCTATGATGTGGCCTATGGGGTTCGTATCGATAGACAAGGAGAAACCCCTTTTAAGCTTTGGAGTGCGAAACTTTTTTATCGTCTCATGAATTGTCTCTCTGATGTGCCAATTCCCTTAGATACAGGGGATTTTCGCTTAATGGATCGGCGCGTTGTTGAAGCCTTAAAAATTATGCCAGAACGCGATCGCTTTTTGAGGGGAATGGTAAGCTGGGTAGGCTTTAGTCAAATTGCTGTTCCCTATCAACGGAGTCGCCGTTTAGCGGGTGTTAGCAAATATCCACTGTTCAAAATGATTCGCTTTGCCTTTGACGGTATTTTATCCTTTTCTTTAGTTCCTTTAAGACTGGCAATTTGGGCTGGTTTGTTGGCTTTTGCACTCTCTATCATTGGCATTATTTATGCCTTATTTGTACGATTATTTACTTTAAGTTGGGTTCCTGGATGGACTTTATCTTTCATTGCTATTCTGTTTATCGGTGGAATTCAATTAGTCTTTTTAGGGGTAATTGGTGAATATATTGGTCGTATTTATCGGGAAGATAAACGTCGTCCCCTATATTTAGTCCGGGAAAAATTAGGGTTTGGAGAAGAGTATTATAATCGGCGGCCAAATCGGCCGAAACAAACTATTACTATCGGAGAAAATTCTTCAGAAAAGTTTAGGTGATACTCCCTTATCTTCCCAAAAGTAGTTATTTTTTATTGGTGAGGCTATGAACAAATTCAAAGATTGGTTAAAAAATTTAAGAAGACGAAGCTTAGGCTTACTAGAAATTGAAAATATGATTAATCAATCTCTAGTTGATACCAATGATTTAATTGGTAGTGTTCAGCAGTCTAATAGTCAATTAAAATTTTCAATACAACAATTACAAGACTACGTTGAACAGAACAGACAATCTATCATTGATATTGAAAAATCTGTTAATGTTCTCTCTTCTCCTGAAAAATTAATCCCTCAACTCAATGCTTACACAGGCAAACATTATATTGCCCTAGAATACCCTCCTTCCAGAGATTATCAGCCTCGGTGGGGCTATACAAAACCTATTCATCCAGGATTAAGTGAACTTTGCCAGAAAAATTTTGATGAACATTGTGAAAACCTCCAAAAATTAGCCTCTTTCAAACCATTTTTTGATAAAATTAACACCAATTTTGATCACGAAAATCCGGGGGAACCTGGTTGGTTAAAAACGCCACTGAATGCCTTTGATGCTGCCTTAATTTATTACTTTGTTGCTGATAAAAAGCCCAAAATATACTTAGAAATAGGCTCTGGTGCCAGTACCTTATTTACAGCAAGAGCAATTAAAGATCACAATTTAGCAACATCAATTATATCCATTGATCCTGAGCCTCGCGCTGAAGTTGACGCAGTATGCGATCGGGTGATTCGTGCTGGCTTAGAAACTTGTGATTTGAGTATTTTTTCTCAGTTAGAAGCAGGAGATATTGTCTTTCTAGATGGTAGTCATCGATCCTTTATGAATTCTGATGTAACAGTATTTATGATGGATGTTTTACCGATACTAAAACCAGGGGTAATTATCGGAATTCATGATATTGTACTTCCCTATGATTATCCTGATAGTTTTAAAAATTGGTACTGGAATGAACAATATATGTTAGGCGTTTATCTCCTAGCAGCAGCCCATCGTATTAAAGTATTAATGCCAGCCATGTATATGTCTTTTAAACCTGAATTAGAATCAGCATTTTCTGCTATTTTAGAAGACTGGCAAGAAGATAACAGTGTTTGGCTTAATGGTGGTTTATTTTGGTTTACTCATCAAGACTTTAAAGAAGCAGAATCTTAAAAATTAATGTTCTTAACAAAGGTTATAATTGATCTGCTTCCAATGTTAACATAATTAGAATTTTTGAATGTCTATGAATTGTCGTGTCTGTGATTCCACTAATTTAGAATTAGCCATTGATTTAGGACATCAACCCTGGTGTAATCATTTCCTAAAACCCGAAGAATTAGGAAAAGAACCTTTTTATCCCTTGCGGGTTCTCTACTGTCATAATTGTGGGACAGTGCAGTTAGATTATACTGTTAAAAAAGAAATCATGTTTGGGGATCATACCTATCTATCTGGTGTGACAAAATCCCTGAGTGAACACTTTAAAAATGTTGCCCAGGAAGTCGATGATCGCTTCTTTAAAGATACTCCAAATAAATCGGTTTTAGATATTGGTTCAAATGATGGGACACAACTGAAACATTTTCAAGCATTAGGCTATGATGTTTTAGGGGTAGAATCTTCAAAAACAACGGCAAAAATTGCCACTGATGCAGGGGTTCCGACAGTTAATGATTTCTTTAATTTAGACGTAGTAAAACAGCTTGAGCGTAAGTTTCATGCCATTAATGCAGCCGGGGTATTTTTCCATTTAGAAGAATTACATTCTGTCACCGAAGGCATTCGGGAAGCTTTAGAAAATGATGGAGTTTTTGTCGTACAATTTCTTTATATGAAGCGAATTGTTGATAATTTAGCTTTTGATCAAATTTATCATGAACACTTATTATATTATAACTTAAACACCATTGAAGTGTTACTTAATCGTCATGGTTTATCCATGTTTGATGCTTATTTATCTCCCATTCATGGTGGTTCAATTATTGGTTTTGTTACTCATAAATATCAAAAAGAACCAAGCGATCGCTTGCAAAAAATGCGTCAGGCAGAAGTGGATGAAAAGAGTAACGAATTATCGACTTATTTAGACTTTGCTAAACGCATTGAACAGATGAAGATTGATAATTTGGCCTACTTAGATCAGGCTAAACAAGAAGGGAAAATTATCTGGGGATTTGGCGCACCCGTTAAGGGGAATACCATGTTAAATTATTTTGGGGTAGGGACACAATATCTTGATTGTTTAGTCGAGAAAAATGAACTAAGACGGGGACTTTATTCCCCTGGAATGCACATTCCTATTGTGATCGAAAAAGAATTAATAGAATTGCCTGACATCTATTATGTATTAGCTTGGAACTTTAAAAAAGAAATCTTAGCCAATAATCAACATTTAATAGATCAAAAAATTGAGTTTTATTTCCCTGTTGATCCTGAAGAGATTTAGAGAGATTTTTTGAAGTTAAACCCTTAAGGGTTTAGCTAGACAAACAAAACCCGCCTACGCGGGTTTTTTATTTAGCCTCCGCAGGGAGGCTTTGTGTATTTAGGATCAGACTTTAGTCTGTCTCTGTAATATTAAGAATATTAAAATTATACTTCAAAAATTTGTTTAATACTTAACTTTAAATCTGGAAAAAGCTCAGACTTAATTTCCTGTTCTTCTGTGAATTCAGTAGCTTCATAAAACCCAGAAACTAACAATAAAATAGACACCTTTTTAGCATCTGGATCAATAATCCAATATTCAGGAATTTCTCTAACGGCATATTCAGAACGCTTATAACGGTAGTCATCATCAGCATTCCCAGGACTAACAATTTCTACTGCTAGAAGCGGCGGAGATTCTAATACAGCAGTCGTCATTTCCCGAATTTCTTGACATTGACTTTCCGATAAAATGACTAAATCAGGAATCCTTGATTTAGTCTTCGCTGTTCTTACCCCTACTATACCAGGCATCACTTTCCATTGCTGTTTAATTCGCTCAATTTCTTGCTCTAACATCTTAAAGATAAAATGCAAAATTAAAGCATGAAAACCACTAGCAGTCGGCATAACTTTTAACTCTCCATTGACTAATTCATACTTGTTATCTGTTCCATCATCATAGGTTAGATATTCTTCAAATGAATATAGTTTAGTTGCTAATTTAACCATTTTTACGATTCTCCTCTTATGCTTTAAAAGTCACTTTAAGAGATTAATTTTAAAGAACATTTAACTGTTCCTGCCCGTTCTGAACAAGCTTTAACCTCAATTATACTATTCACAGGCCCTTGAATTACCCATTCTAAATGACGACGATAATCAGTCCCTTTAGCAAAGGTATTATAAGCTTTATTAGAACGACCTTCTAAATGCTTAATTTCTTGTTCTAATTGTCCACTAATTAACCTCACATCTTCCGGTAAGGATAAGATTACTTCTATGGGACGAACCGCTTTACGTTCTAAGGCTTTTTTACTGGTATAAGTGGGAAAAAATCCCTGGTTTTCTAATTCAACCACCAGATGATAAATATCCGCCCCTTGATGATTTATTTTAGTCTTAGAAATAGCTAATAAGGGGGAAAGTAAGGCATTCATTAAAGAAAATTGACACTGCTTTTCACAGATTTCTGGTAAATATTGAATCGGGGCATTTTGCCACATTTCCTTAAAATTCCATCCCCCAATTTCCACGTCTCCTAACTGGGGATGATTAAAAGATTGCCAATCAATAAACCCTTTTACTTCTAATTGTTCATCATTCCATTTAAACAATTTTAAGTCATCTTCAATCGGATGTTTACCCGACCAATCAGTATAATTTTCTTTTTTAACTCCTGCTTCTCTCGGAGCATCCCACAACTCAATGGTAAACCCAAACCAACCAAAATGATCATAAGCATAATCATCCATCACCCCATAGGTAACATCTTTAGGATGGTAACGAAAATCATGATAAACAGAGACACATTCATATCCAGTTATTGCCTTTCCTTTCTCCCCTAAAAGTTTATAAATCTCTAAGTCAGCAACGGGAAAATGTTCATCCGCATGGGTACTATAAGGCCGTAATATTACCGCAGAATAAGTATGATAACTAATAAAGCCATTAATGTTACGATTCTGCTGCCAAAACTCTGCTTCTGCGCGGGTTTCTGGTTCAGAAAAGGGGAAATCTCCGGCCCCTCTTTGTTCCCCTTCTGGTGACCAAAGATAGGGATAATTGCGGTTAAAATCCATCCCTTCCAAGGTAGGTGCTAATTTCACCTCATAACCATCATAATTAAGGATCAAACCTTCAGGTAAAATATTGTAATAAGTACCCTCAAATTCTTGTGGTTCTCGCTTTACCATTAAGCGGGGTTCTTGGTCAGAAATTTTCCACGCCCCACAGTCATCTTTGATTCGCATTTGTAAGATTAATCCATCCCCATTAACATCTTCTTGATGGAGTCCATCTTGTTCATCAGGATAGGGATAAGGGCGAATACTCGAACGCAAACGATAGGGTGTTGTTAAATATTTTTCCGCCCCATCAATGGCAATTCGTGGTAATATATAAATAGTGTAATTATCGAGAAGACGAGTGGCAATTTTTTCCGTTTGATACTGAGTTAATAAATGATAGAGAATATAACAAGCAACTGCCGATCCTGTGACTTCACCTGCATGGGTATTCGCGTCGATCCAATAGCCAGGTTTTTCTAGATAATTTCCGGTATTTTGGTTAGTAAGAATAGCAATAGGAATATCTCTTTCAGCGTAACTTTTGCCAATAATTTTCAGTTGCATCAATTGGGGATAAGCATCAGCCATCTGATGCAAATAATCTAAGAGTTCTTGATAAGTATAATAATGGCTAAAATCAAAAGGGTTTACCGTCATAAATCGTTACTGAATTTAACATCATCATTCTCTCTACTTCTAAAGTATACCTCATTTTTATTAGCCTTAATTGTTAAATAATTTGTCAAATATTATCCATAATTGTGTAGGGGGCAACGGCCGTTGACCCCTACTTAATTGGTTGGTTTTCTACGGAATTTAACCCATTGTCATCTTCAAAAACCTTACCAGCGATCGCTTAATTTTTGATAGCGACTTAGGGCAATTAAGGGAAAATAATGACGATATAAATGATAACGGATATAGAAATGACAAGGAAACCCTGTTCCTGTAAACTCCGCTTCTTCCCAAGTTCCCTCGGATGTTTGCGTTGTTAATAAATAGTCAATTCCTCGTTGAATAACATCCGTAGCAAAGGTTCCTAACCCTTCTCCCGCATCTAATAACCCAATAATGGCCCAAGCTGTCTGAGAAGCGGTACTGACCCCTTTACCTTTGAGGCTAGAATCATTATAACTCCAACAGGTTTCGCCCCAACCACCATCTTTATTTTGACAGCTAATTAACCAATTCACCCCTTTTTCTAGTTGGGAACGATGGTTATCCACTTCCATCACCGCTAAAGCTGATAATACCCCACTGGTGCCATAAAGATAATTAACCCCCCATCTACCGAACCAACTACCATCTTCTTCCTGTTCTTGGTATAAATAATTAAGGGCTTTTGTAACGCGATCGCTCGTCATTTTTAAACCACAAGATCCCACCATTTCGATTACTCTAGCAGTAACATCAGCCGTGTTAGGATCAATCATAGCCTTTAAATCCCCATAAGGGACTTCATTTAACCAATTTTGATCATTATCTACATCAAAAGCGGCCCAACCCCCAGGTTTACATTGCATAGTTTCTATCCATTGCAGACAGCGATCAATGGCGGCTTTTTTGCGGGCTTCATCGGGTAATTCTATCCCATTAAGGGCCATAACCACTACCCCTGAATCATCAATATCGGGATAGAAACGGTTAACAAATTCAAAGGCCCAACCTCCAGGTTTTCCTAACTTATTTTTAATCGCCCAATCTCCATAGTCTAGACATTGTTTATCTAATAACCAGTTTCCGGCTTTAACTAAGGAAAAATTATCTTTGGGTAGACCTGATTCCGTCAAAGCCCGTATTGCCCAAGCCGTATCCCATACCGGAGAGACACAAGCTTGTAAACGATAGGTTTCTTCTTCTTCTATAGAAAAGCGGTCAATTGCTTCAAATCCTCGTTGAACTGAAGGATCAGCTACATCATAGTTTAAGACACGAAAAGCAATTAAAGAGTTCAACATTGGGGGCATAATTCCACCCCAATCACCGCTTTCTTGTTGATGATTTAAGATCCAGCGTTCAGCCGCTTTTAAACTCTTTTTGCGGAAAGGAACTAAATCCACATTTTCTGCAAATTTAAACACTTTATCAAATAATAGAAAGATGTCACCCCAATTATCATTACGGGGTAAACTATAGGTTACATTTTCGATGCCTTCAGCGTATAATTCATTGAGATTAAAGATAGGATCAACTGAAAAAACAGGTTTATCATTAAAGACAATAATCAGGGGAACTGTACTTTCTCGCGCCCAACTTGCCATTTCATAGATAGTGAAGGGGAAGCTATCAGGAAATAGCATAATCCAAGAAGGAATAGACGGAATTCCCTGCCAATCATAACAACCAATTAAAGCTAAATGAAACTTAGTAAAAATGCGGGTTTTACTAATACCACCCTTACTAATAATAAACTCTTTAGCACGAATTAAGGCAGGATCATCTTGAGGGACTCCCAATAAACGCAAAGCCATGTAAGCTTCGACGGAGGTACTAATTTCCCCTCCGTCCCCATAGAAGAGTTCCCAGCCCCCATGTTCCCTCTGTTGACGACGTAAATAAGCTTCAACTTTATGCAGGGGACGAGTTTTGTCTGTTCCCCAAATTTTATGCACGAGGACGGTTTCAGCCGTGAGAGTTATGTTAGACTCTAATTCTGCCCACCAGTAACCATCAGGATATTGTAGAGAAAGTAAATAGTTTTGACTCGCGGTAATGCTATCGGTGAGGGTGGAAGGCTTAAGGTTTTGTCCTTGAGTAATTTTATCTTGGGTTTGCATTAATGATTCCGTTCGACTCCTTGGGTATCTTTATAGGTTAGCAAGGAAATGGGTGATGGTGATAGATTATGGGCAACTTATGATATTTTCTTCTGCCTTTAGGTCAATCAGGGGGAATTTGTCTTAATTGTTACAAAATTTGTCTGGTTTTTAGGGGCGCAAGCCTTGCGCCCTCATTATGATTCATTAACAGATTAAAGAACCTGATGGGTGTGGGAATGCTGTTTAACATTATCTTCTGTCTTAACAACATTAACCGCATTAAGTACCCGCTTTTTCTCCAAGGAAAAATTAAAGTCATTCTTGACAGTTCCCAGTGGAATTAGAGACTTTGCTTCGAGACGATTTTGATAAGTTCTCACAGCAGCAATAGTTCGCTCAGTAAAGTTATCACAAAACTGGGCATCTTCAGGAAATTCAGCAGGTTTTATCAAACTTTCATGACCTAAAACTTCCCCAAGAGATTTAGCACAAGCTAATTCATAGGACGTGGTAATTCCTTTGAAAATGGCTTCTAAAGCGGCAGAAGGAATGGGTTCAATGACCCGCACTTGATGAAACTCTCCCTCATCTTTCAAAAAGCAGGTGGCTAACCCAAAGACACAATAATCATCAGCAGAAACATCGGGGGCATTAGGCAGTAAACTAACAGTAGACATAAGCTGAGGTCAACTCTCTGAATTCATCATGATTTGAAGGGTTTAACCCGATCTTATCAGTGATCTGTAACCCCATATCCATGAATGAACTAACACAAGATAATAATTAACAATTGATATTTATCTATGATAAGAATAATGATGCAGAAATTTAAGGAAAATTTAAGGAAGATTTTACGGAATGGCCAAAGACCCATCTGTAGTCCCATTCAGAACACTAATTATCAAAAAAAATTTTCAAGACAGTTAAGTGAGTGACACATTTTGCACCATTAACAATCAAACTATTGAGTACAGTAATTTTAAGAAAGTGAGAAAGGCTGTCATGAACCAAAATGCCCTTGAGTATTTCCAGTCAAAAAGATCCCGCAACCCTGCCACCTCGTTACAGCAGAAGGACTGGTCTGCTATGAGGTTAATGTGTGAAAGTTCCACTGCTTCCCTTTCTAGTTTACAATTAAGAATCAAAATTAAAGAAAAAGCCCATCAAAAAGATTATCAAGGGGCCATTAGTTTACTCAACCAACTAATTAACCGTCAGCCAGACAGTGCGATTGATTATAATAATCGCGGGTTAATGTTCCTCAAAATGGGTCAGTATGGGGCGGCCATGGCCGATTTTAATGAAGCGATCGCCCTCAATCCTCGTTTAGATCGAGCCTATAATAATCGTGCTAACTGTTATGCAATTCAAGGTAATCTGATCAAGGCGATCAACGATTATGAAGCTGCTTTAGATATCAACCCTTATAATCAAAGAGTTTGGATTAACCAAGGCATTACCTTAAGGGAACTCAATGAATATGAATTAGCCATTGAAACCTTAGAAATTGCCTTAATTATGGGGGAGCAATATCAAGGGCGAATTTATGCCGAGCGAGGCTATACTTATTATGTTAGAGGAGACTGGAATTGTGCGATCGCTGATTATTACCGCGCCTTGTCCCACTTACCCAAAAGCGATCGCTATTATCAAAAAGTCGAAAAATGGTTAGAAAAAGTCCTACAACCCCTAAAATCTTAGAGCAATTTCCTGATAGTATATTGTATTGTATTCATTTTGTGTAGCAGATTGTAGTGGTTAAAACAATTTTAGTGGCCCTGGACTGCTCGACCACATCAGAGCCGGTCATCCAGGCCTTGGATGCGCTCTACATCCCATCCCACAGCAAAATAATCCTTGCCCATGTTTTGCCCTCATCTGATAATGAGGTGGAGAGTCATCCTGAACAGCCCCATCAATTGCAGTCCTTGAGATACCAACAGGTAGAACAACAACTTCAAGCCTATCAAGGTCAAGTATCAGGCAGTCAAATGGAAATTGTCAATGGTGATCCAGCAGAAGAAATTATCCGACTGGCCAATATTTATAACGCGGATCTGATTGTAATCGGGACTCGTGGCCTCCAAGGAGTCACACGGGTAATTGAAAGATCAGTGAGCGACCAAGTGGTAGCTGAGGCAACTTGTTCTGTTTTCGTGGTGAAATCTTAAAAATTCAGTGTATAACTGATTTGGCGGTTTACACTAAAAATAAGGTTAACCCATGGCAACTCCAGATGAGCCTCTGCATTAACCCTCACTGTTCTAATCCTGAGAATCAGGACACATCCCTCTTTTGTCAAAGCTGTGGCTCGGAGTTACTGCTTGAGGGACGCTATCGTGTATTAAAAGAATTAGGGGGCGGGGGATTTGGGAAAACTTATGAAGTCCAAGACAGTGATCCCACTCATTTTGGTGAAGGCCATCAGGCTGTTAAAGTCTTAAAAGTTCTCATTCATAATCACCCCAAGTATGTAGAACTATTTGAGCGAGAGGCCCAATTTTTAAGTCGTTTCAATCATCCAGGAATTCCGAAAGTAGAGCCGGATGCTCATTTTCTGTTTTATCTCAAAAATAGTAGCACCCCTCTCTACTGTTTGGTGATGGAGAAAATTGAAGGACTGAATCTCAATCAATACATTATGCAACGGGGAAAATGTATCTCCCAAAAAGTGGCGATTCAATGGCTGATGCAACTGTTACGGATTTTACAGGAGATTCATCGTCATAATTTTTTCCACCGAGATATTAAACCTTCCAATGTCATGCTCCGTTCTACCGGACAATTAGTCTTGATTGATTTTGGGACGGCCAGAGAAGTCACGGCAACCTATTTATCTAAACAATCTAGTGGTCAGGTGACAGGGCTGTTTTCGGCGGGATATAGCCCCCTGGAACAACTGAATGGTCAAGCCGTTCCTCAATCGGATTTTTTTGCCCTCGGACGTACCATGGTTTATCTGCTTGCGGGGAAACATCCCAGCGATTTTTATGATGCTCATGTGGATCAATTAAACTGGCGTGGGGCAGTTCCCGATTTAGCTCCTGAATTTGCGGATTTATTGGATCACATCATGGCCCGCTTACCCAATGAGCGGCCTCAATCAGCCGGAATTATTCTCAGCCAGTTAGAACAAATTTATCATCATCTCTACGGATCTGATAGTTTTCTCAATAATTTTCCCTCTCAGGATGTGATTAACGAGGGAGAAATTCCCACTCGTACGGCCCCCCCAACGGTTCCTCCCTTACCCCTACCCCCGAAACCGCAATCTCCCTCCTTTGCGGCTACTCAAGATGTCCTTGCTCCGAGTTTTGTGGCGCGTTGTCAAGCAGAATTAGCCGAATTAATTGGGCCAATGGCTTCGATTATTTGTCAAAAAACTTGGAAAAAAAATCCCAATGCTTCTGCGGATGAATTTGTTAAGGCCTTGGCGCAAAAAATACCTGATCCCCAAAAAGCTCAAGGGTTTCAACAAAAATTGTTGAGTTAAGAGAGTTCTAAGACATTTTGTAAAATGGCTCGATCTTCTGGTTTAGCGGAAAATCTTCCATTCTCTAAGTCTCGAATCCAACTTTGGCTTTTACCTATTTTTTCCGCTAAAGCTCTTTGACTTAACCCTTTGCTTTGTCTCGCGGCGAGAATTTCCTCGGCGGATAATTCGGGTGATTTTTTAACACGAGTTTTGCGATTACTTTTGCGTTGTTTTTTCTGCTCAAATTTTGCCAGTTGTTCTTCCCATTCCGCAGGGAGTTCAAAGTTTAAAATTCTGGCTTTCATTAACCAATTCCATTTACCCCTCGGCCCTGCATCCGTTAAGCGATGTTCTTGAGAGCCATCATTAATCCAAAATTCCAGGGCTTCCTCGGCATCATCAGGAAGTTCGGCTAATTTTACCCAGAGGGGTTGAATGGTTGATGGATAAGAAACGGGGTCAAAAACGGCTTTGATCCCATAATGATTTAATACTTCTAAATCACTTTCAAAGGCGCGTAATAGCCGTTTACGTTGCTCTCGTTGAATGTCTGCTTGGGCCATCTTCTCTTGCCCGTAGGCAACTCGCATGAGGGTGGGAACGGTAATACATTGTTTTCTGCCCATTTTACTTTTGAAGAGCAACCACAACATGATCCTTACAGCCCCTTGATGTTGTTGCCAAATACTCATGACGGTATTTAAGACAAAGTGGGGTAAGGAACCATATTGATAGAAGGCAATGCGTTGACTGTAAGCTTGTTTATTTAAGAAGTATTGGGCCCAAATTCCGGCTTTTAAGGTAAAGGTTAAACCTGTCAGATGTTGGCAACCGGAATCATCGGTTTGAAAATGATGTTTAATGTCTAATAAGTGCCAAAGGGGACTTTCAGGAACAGTAAATCCTTTAACTTTTCCTTGCTGTGGCCAGTCTATCGCAGCTAGTAATTGACAGGGTTGTTGCACTAAAGTCTTAATTAGGGTCAGTTTGCTGGCTTTACTTAAATCTTTACGTTTATCTAAGCCTAAATATCCCTCGATTTGTTGATCGCTAATGATAAATTCTTCTTCCCAAGGTTTCTCTAATGTGGTAGCATAAGCGGCAAATAAAAGATGCAAACAAGCGGCTCTAATATCAATTAATTCTAGTTTAGATGGGTCGGATAAATATTCAATTGTTTGGCATGAAAAATCTAAAGTATCATTTAAGCGAAAGACAATTTTACCTCTCCCTTGTTTGACAGATCGCTCATAATATAGGTATCCCTGGCTGTCTTTTTCCCAAGGCAAAGCAGTAGCACGGGTTAAAACACTACAGCCTTCCCAGATCACCATTGATGAGGCAAATGGGGTACTTTTTCCATTAATAAATAGTTCGGGAGATGTAGAGACTCTGGCTACAGTTTTATATCGTCCTTTTTTCGCTTGTGTTGGACTAGGACTGCTAATGGGACATTGAATAACACACTGGGGTTCTGCATAATAACCTTCGCAATTATTACAGAGTGTTTGATCGATCCAATATTCACCATTATCTGTCTTAATGGCATTAGTCGGACAGTCGATTTGACAGCTTTCACAGACGGAACAACTATCAGAAATTGTATAGGACATGGCACTTTATGGAGGAGGGCGACAAATCAATCAAGAAACTACCATGCTATTAATTCGCTTGCTTAAATATTAACCTTGCGAACATACCATGATGAGAGGATCTTGATCATCAGAATTCATTGACTTATCACTCACACAACAGGGATTTGATTCTGACTTAAATTAGTCAGTTTATTAGATAGAGAAACTTCTGATTCACAAGTCACTAACTAAACATTACATTTTTTTAGGTCGTCAACACTTCTCACAGCCTTCATAGTATTTAATTCTTGTGTTTATAATCTGTTTATAATGAACATTTTACTAGACCTGTGTCTTTATACTTTTTGGGGATGCTTCCTTATTTCTCTAGAATAATTATCCTAATTTCGCAATCATTAATGAGTTTTATGAATAATACCAAGACTGATATTTCTGTACTTTTTGTCAGGAGCAATTTCTCTAAAGCTTATTGTCAAAGGATTTCAGGTGAGAATGAGTCAGAAAAAAAGCCAAGGGCAAGCTATCGTCTACTAACAAGTTTAGCTCAAATTTACGGATGGAGAGCCATAGAACCAATCGTTATGGGGTTTTGGTCACAATAAAAACTTTATCTTTGCTTGGGAGTATTAGGGCTGATTTGTAAATTAAATTGAAGTTAATTGATGAAATTGTAATCTTTACTTAATGGCACTGATCAAGACTAGACAATTACTTTAGCTATTCGTTATGATTCATGGTGAGCATTATCAGGTATTGAGTCTCTCTCATTATGTATAGTTTTATCACAATGATTAAAAAATTACTGAGCAACCAGACAGAAAAGGGCTGTGATCATCGAAAATAAAAGAATGATTTTACCTGCTGCTATTATTTTAGACCCCTTACTTGTTAGTTGGTTACAAGAAGATATTGGTCGCGGCGATCGCACTACTGACGGATTATTGCTGTCAGATTTGGGATCGGGAGAATGGATCGCTAAAGCATCGGGGGCGATCGCCGGTTTACCTGTCGCTGCTAGGGTATTTCAATTATTAAATCCTGGTGTTACTTTTACCCCTGTGGTAAAAGAAGGGGAAACTGTCCAAGCTGGCCAGGTTATTGCTAAGATTGAGGGGCCATTAGATGCCTTATTGACTGGGGAGAGAGTCGCCTTAAATTTAGGAATGCGACTGAGTGGTATTGCAACTATGACGCGGCAATATGTGAATACGATTGCCGATTTACCCACCCAGTTAGTGGATACCCGTAAAACCACCCCAGGTTTAAGGATACTAGAAAAATATGCAACTTCGGTCGGGGGTGCGATTAATCATCGCATGGGGTTAGATGATGGGGCCATGATTAAAGATAATCATATCAAAGCGGCGGGCAGTATTCAAGAGGCCATTAAACGGGTTCGTAAAACGATTCCTTACCCCTTAACTATTGAAGTGGAAACCAGTAATCTTCAAGAAGTAGCAGAAGCTCTAAAATATGGGGCAGATATTATCATGTTAGATAACATGAAAGTCGATTTAATGAAACAAGCTGTTTCGATAATTAGAAATGATAATGAATGGGTCAAAATTGAAGCATCAGGGAATATTACCTTAGAAACCATCAGAGAAGTAGCAGAAACAGGGGTTGATTATATTTCCAGTAGTGCAACCATTACGCGATCACCTTGGTTAGATTTAAGTATGAGAATTCATTAATTATAGAATTTATCTTGATTCTAAAGTTGCTACCATCTTAACCCCAAAAAGTTCTTCAAAGACAACTTTTTTATAACTTAAATTCCATAATTCTAAGGCACAATCATCATTAGGATAGGCAGGAATTAAATGTAAATGTAGCTTTTTATATTCTGGATCGTATTTACAATCAATACTTTGAATTGCTCCAATTTGTCGCCGATCTAAAGCTACTGCTAACCGTAAAATGGCACTGAGTTGTTTAACTTGTTTACGATAATTATCCGGTAATTTACTATAGTCTTCATGTTTTTTCTTAGGGGAACTTTTACGATGATAACGAGCAATATTAGCTATGGTTTCGATTTCTACTTCCGTAAACCCTAATAATTCTGCATTGCGAATTAAATAATAGGAATGTTTATGATGAGATGAATGACTAATATAAATACCGCAATTATGCAAGATTGCTGCTGACCATAATAATTCCCGTTCAATTTTTCCCCAATTATGAAATATGCCAAATAATTGATCAAATAAACTAATAGCAAAATCAGCCACCCGTTCCCCATGAGGAAGATCAACTTGATATTTACGAGCAATTTTATAAACATTGCGTTGACGAACTTCTGCTTGAAAACTCAGGCGATTTTCAATTAACCCATGGGTTAACATCCAATCAACTATCATTCCCTCTCGCAAGGCCCTTTCACAAATTGTAATCTTTTCTAATTCTAACATTGTCATTGCTTCTAAAAGAATGACTGCACCAGCTAAAATAATTTCGGCCCGTTTTTCAGACATTCCTGGAATATTGATCCGTTCTTCATAAGACAAAGAAGCAAATTTTTTCACCAAATCTTTGAGGTCTTGATGACTGATATAATACCCTTGTAAGGGACTAGGAATCTCATTTAAGGTTTGGGCCGCATGAATTGTTACTAAAGTTTCAATGGTGCCTGACGTACCGACTAATTTGGGTATTTCATTGTCATTTAGTTTGCTGCGTAACTCATCAATGGGACGTTCTAACATTCCCCGTACATAGGCCTGTAAATTAAGAAATTCTGCCTCATTAATGGGGTCAGTTGTCACAAATTCTGCGGTTAAACGAACTGCACCGACTTTGGTACTACTTAAACAACGGGGTTCGTGGGAGTCTGCTAAGATAATTTCTGTGGAACCGCCCCCAATATCAATAATAACGTGGGGTTGTTCGTTAAAATCCATTCCTGATAAGACCCCTAAATAGATGCGACGGGCCTCTTCATATCCTGAAATTAAGTTAACGATAATACCAACTTCTGCCTGAACTTTCCAGATAAAGTCTAACCCATTGGGGGCTTCTCTGGTGGCACTGGTGGCGGCGGCAATGATATGATCAACATTGAGGCTGGTAGCTAGGTCTTTACAGCGTTTTAGAGAGGCGATCGCCCGTTCTATTGCTTCTTCGGTCAAATTTCCGGTTTTGATGTCCCGTTCCCCTAGCCTCACTGTATCCTTTTCCCGTGACACAATGGTAAAAGCGGGCAGGGTTTTGTCAATTTCCACGATGACCATGTGAATTGAGTTCGTACCAATATCAATGGCCGCTAAGGTGCAGGTATTAGGGGAAACCGCGCTTTCTCGTTTAACCTCGCTGGTTTGCATTGGGTCAAGTAACTCCACCATCACTGATCAGTCCGTAGCCTATAGTCCCATAGAGACGGATTTACTGGGGAATTCTGTTCATTTATCTTAACTTTTTAGATTCCTGAAGATCAGGGTTGAATTTTATGGCGATCACTGCCACCGGTGAACCTGCGTTTTAACACACACACCTGGCCCATCCTAAATTACAGAGTACCAAAAAAATGCAAATTTGTCAACCTGTTAGTTTAAACAACTTTTTAAGGGTTTTAATTTATCCATTAATTGTCTTATTTTTCGGGATTTAATTTGATGATAAATTTTCTACTTTTTTCTATGTTTTGACACTTATTTCTACTTATTAAGTTTAATTTTCTCCATAAATTCCTGGAATTGCTTGAATCATTCCCTTTTCTTTGGGACTGACATCACTAAAACAATTCAGTAAATTGATAGCAGACAGCCCAAAAGTGGGCAAAATGAAAAACCAAAAAACCTAGTGTGGAGTGATAAAATAATCATGAAAAATGTTGTTATTTGCTTATTAAGCTTAACTACTCTTGGCGTTTTAACTGTTCCTGCGATGGCTGATCAAGCAATTATCCAAGACTCAGGAAACTACATTATTCAAGACGGCGAAGGACATCAAGGGATACAACAAAGTACCCAAATTCATCGAGGAACTTATCACAAAAAACCCTCCGATGTAGATGATAATTATGGCTCTGTTCAAACAACGGTTCAAGATGCTATTCAAAGTGGACGTAATAGCCGTTTTCGACAAACCACAATTCAACGGAACGAAATCAGAAGCAACTACAAAAAATAAGGGTCAATAGATTCTTTATTCTCTATCGCTGTGCTGAACTAAAAAAGGACAGGGCCAATGGTGAGTTTGACGACTTCCACCACCCTAATTTTCACCTGTCCCTTTCTGCTTTTTTTACCTTTTCCCAGTATAGCACAGGAAATAATTGATTAATTTCCTGTGTTTTATTGTTTATCAGGAGGGCAAACAATGCACTGGAAAGCCTCCACTGGATGAATCAAATGCTTAATTTACTCAGTATTTGAGAATTCATATTTTCACTGTTTTTAGAGGAGTGTTCACAATGAAGTTAATGGTATTTTTTGGGAATTTACTATTATATTTTCTCGTCTTTGAATCTTGGTTAATAGAGTCAGCAAAGGCCCAATGTGTTCAAGGTGATGTTTCGATACAATATAACATCAGTGGATCAAAAAAACCGACGCAACGGACTAATGATATTACCATGGAAAGTGAGCCAGGATGTCGGGGAAATTCTAGCATTACGACAGGGGTTCAAGGACATATTGGCCCTGGTACTGTTGAGCAAAACCGTAGTGTTCATCATGTTCAAAAAGGAAGTCGAGTAAACCCGACAGCCGTTAATAGTTCAACGGTACAAATTCGCTCCAATGTTCAGGTAGATGTTGATAATCCTGTAGATCGTTTTCCCTATAAATAGTTGTTTGAATGTGAGGTAAGATGATGCGGTTTAAAACCTTTGCTCTAGCTGTTTTTTCAACTGTATTTTTATTAATAATAATGTCAGGTGTACAGCAAAAAATTGAGATTACTGCTCAGGCTCAAAGCTCAATTCAATCAACTTCAATTGAGATCAATGCTAATGAGTTAAGTCAACCTCTTTGGCTAACAATTCGCACGTCAAATGAGGCTAATCTTCAAGGACAAATTAAACTCAATGGACAAGTAATTCAAGGGTTAAGTGGTCAAGGAAGTCAAGTGAATTTGTCTAATTATTTACGTCGAGGTGAACAAGAAATTGTTATCACTGGAAACTACTCTCCTGCTGATGCTTCAGTGATGATTGAATTGAATGGCAATAATACGCAGGTGAGTCAACAAACCAGTGGTAATGGTTTCCTGAATCAACAAATCAGAATTGGAGTTAGATAAACTTATGGTTAACAAGATTAGTCCGTTTTGCTTAGTAATTCTTACTTATTTTGGCTTGACTAATATGCCTATTTTTGCTCAAAATACTACCAGTCAAACTGGTAATTTAGAGGCAACAGTAAGTGGAGAAAATAACCAAGTCTACCAAACAATTAACCAGACAATTATTACTCATCCTGGGATGGGTTCTATTCGTCGTAATAGTAGTCAAGATAAAAACCATAAACGGGATATTCGATCTTCATCTCATCAACATTCTGAGGATAGAGAACATCCTCGGAAAAATCATCGTTAATATACAATCTGGTTTAAATAGATTATTATGTAGAGACGTTGTAGACAGCGTCTCTATAATATTTAATTATTTTAAGTCATGAGAGTTTATTTAAAAGATGATATCTTATTTATTCATCAAGAAGATTTACCTCCTTATAAAAAGGGGGGTTCTATGGTCAGAAATAGTTATTTTTGGGCGTTAAAATCTATTAGTTGTTATGCAAGAAAAGGATGTGATTGGGAATTCGACCAAGGGGTTTGGATAGCCCTATGTCGGATGCTTTTATCTTTTGCTCAATCGGGATATTTAGGAGATTCAGAAGTTATGTTAGAATTTGATCAAGACACCCCAATTCCTCCCTCTTTACGGTCAGTTTCAACTTGGTTATAAGAGTTAAGAAATTTGAGAATTTATTCATCATTAAGTCCTTAGCTTAATGCTTCTGATAAATAATCAGCAGTTGATTCTACCAAAGGGATAGTATGCTCATATAACATTCTAGTGGGACCAATAATCCCTACACTACCAACAGGGGTATCTCCTTGACAATAGTTAGCAGAAATCAAGGTACAAGGACGCATTGATTCTAAAGGATTTTCTGCTCCGATTCTAACACTAACTCGTTTATTTAAAATATCAGTTTCGGGGACATCAAAAATTAAGGGTAAGAGTTGATCTTTCTCTTCTTCTAAGAGATGAATTAACATCTGTACTTGTTGCAATTGAGAAAATTCGGGTTGTCGCAAAACTTCTGACACCCCATGAATCATAATCGGGGTAGACATTGAAGATTTCAAATATTTTTGTAACTGTTTTAATAGGGTTTTCAGAAAGTCGGTATATTCTAGAAATTCTTGATCTATTTTTTGCCAATCTAAATGAGTGAATTCTAATAGAGACTTACCTTTTAATTGATGATTTAGAAAGTTAGAAAGAATTTGTAGTTCCTCCGCTAACCAATCATCATTGTCTTTGACAAAAGCCGTAGGAAGATCAATTAAAATTGATTGAGTTTGATAACTATCCGTCACCACAATTAACATTACTTGTTTTTCTGATGCTTGGATTAACTGAAGATGACGTAATTGATGAGGAGAAGTTTGGGGTAAGGTAATTAAAGCAATATAACCGCTTAAATTTGCCAAGATTTGGGTTGCTCTTTGTAAAGCTGTTTCAAAATTATAGGTTTCCCACTTCAATTTTTGACTTAGTTGTCGTTCAATTTTTTGCCCAATTTTTTCATCTAGGGTCATTAAATTATCAACATAAATTCGATAACCACAATCTGAGGGAATACGTCCCGCAGAGGTATAAGGTTGATACAAAAATCCTGCTTTTTCGAGTTGTCCTAATGTATTACGAATTGTCGCCGAACTAACACTAAAATTGTATTCTTCAAGGAGGGTTTTTGATCCTACAGGTTCCGCGGTGACAATATAATGTTTAACCGTTGCCCGTAAAATGTTTTGATAACGTTTATTTAAAGAAGTTGGAACCATCATGCTCAGATTAAGGGGTAAATTATTCAAAAAATGTCTGGGTTAATTAAAATTTTTCTGCTAGTATAACTCCAATTAACCAAGCAGGAGAAGCCTTTCAAAAGATTTCCAGCATCCGAATCAATGCTCAGGGATTAATATTGAGGAATACTGCTATCAACTCGCAAAGAATAAGCCGCAATGCCTCCTCTTATATTTTTAACATTACTAAAGCCATTGTTGAGTAACCAAAGACACATTTGAGCAGATCGCATTCCATGATGACAGATCACAAAGGTCTCTTTATTGGGATCAAAACGGCTGTCAATTTCTTCTGACCATTGAGCAAATTGACTAAGAGGAAGTACCTCAAAACCTTCGATATAGGCGATTGCAACTTCTTCGGGTTCTCGCACATCTATTAATTGTAACCCAGTCCCGTCATTAGCTAAACGGGTAGAGAGTTCTTCAACAGTAATAACTGGAAGGGATTGATCTTGATACATAATTTTACAACCAGGAAAATGAATTATTAGAATATACCTTAACAGATTATTAAGTTTAAATCTTTTCCAGAATCTTCTCTCGGTTTCGGACACAGAATGTCACAATGAATAATGGTAGTTAGTCATTCCCTACAGGTAACAGTGAAGTTTCGTCCTTTTTTCATCACCCTCACCCTTAGCGTTATTCTGCTTCTCTCCCTTGCGGGTGGGAGTCTCTCTTGGATCTTGAGGGAAAGTCCCCTAAACTTGTTACAGGGAGGGGTTACAAAAGAACCCACGGCAGCCATTTTTGTGCCGAAACAAGCCCCTGTCATGGTATCTTTGTTAGTGAATCCTGATCGCTTAGATTCTCTCGCTCGATTGATCGCTTCTCCTCAAAATCGACGGCGATCGCATCAAGAATTATTAACCCTAGAAAAAACGCTCTTAGCAAAAACAGGATTAGATTATCAAACTCAAATTCAACCCTGGTTAGGGGAAGAAATTACCCTCGCGGTGACTTCTTTGGACTTCGATCATGATCCTGATAATGGAGTTAAACCAGGATATTTATTAGCAGTTTCTACTAAAGATCAACAATTAGCTAAAGAATTCCTGCAAACCGCCTATTCTAAGGAAGCGATCGCGGGAACATCTGACTTGATTTTTGAATCCTATAAAGGGGTTAATTTAATCAACCAACGTAACCCTAACCTGACCCAAAATACGCCCTTATCTGCGAGTTCTGTGGTAGGAAATATGGTACTTTTTGCTAATGATCCTGCTGTCCTAAGGCAAGCGATTAATAATGTTCAGGTTCCTGATTTAAACTTAAAAAATGCAACGGGTTATCAAGATGCTTTAAAGACAATTACTGATCCCAAAATTGGGTTGGTATATACTAACTTTCCGGCCCTTTCTGCTTGGTTAGCTAATTTACCTATTCCTGAATTACCAGAAATCACTCAAACCCTAACTATTGCCTTTTCCATCAAATCTGAGGGGTTAGTGGCCCAAACTGCCTTAATTGGAGTCTCAGGAGAAAGGGATCGTCTCCCTGCTTTATCGGCCCCAGTGGGAGCATTAGCTTATCTTCCAGCTACGACTTTATTAACAGCAACGGGAACAGACTTAAATCAATTATGGCAGCAAATTGAAACAGGATTAGATATTGATAGTCCCTTACAACAGGTCTTAAATCGTTCAATAAGCTATCTCCAAGAACCTTTAGGATTGAATTTAACTAAAGATGTGTTTCCTTGGGTGCAAGGGGAATTTAGTTTAGGCTTAGTGCCTGATCATGATGGGGGTGAACCGGATTGGATTTTTGTGGCTCAAAAAGTTCCTGATGTCGATATCAATGAGGTGTTAAAACAATTTGATGAATTGGCAGAAAGTAAGGGTTATAGTGCGGGTAATTTATCTTTGTCAGGGCAGACAGTTACGGTTTGGACAAAGCTAAGAACGGCAGTTAAAACTGATAAAAATAGTTTAGCCCGTTTGGAAGCACAAGTTAGCGGTGTTTATGGAGAAATTGATGATTATGTCATCTTTTCTACCTCAGTAGAAGCCATGTCTCAGGCAATTTCTTCTGATTCTCTAAAGTTAGTTAATACGGAAGAATTTCAGAACATTATTGCAGGATTATCCCCAGAAAATGACGGTTATTTCTATGTAAATTGGCAGGAAAGTGAGCCAATTTTAACGAAGAAGTTACCCATTGCGCGAGTTGTAGAATTTGGGGTTAAACCTTTATTAAAAAATCTCCGATCTTTTACCTTAAGTAGTGAAGGCAGCGAACAAGGAATTCGTCGTGCAACTATTTTCTTTAATGTTGGGGTTTAATGACAGATAATAAGTAGTCGGACATAAATAAACGTAGAGCGAGGCACTGCCAACCAAAAGACTAAAACTCTTATCTAGAAGCTATCTTAGGCAGTGCATCGGCCTACAAGTTTTGTTCGTTTTTAGATAGGTTTACTCCCAACACGAGTCCAAGTAGAATAGGCAAACTGATAAGCTTTAATATTGATGAAGCCTGTTTCTTGAAGTAATTTATCTGGGTCAATTTTGAGCCATTGCTCTTTATAGGGTTCAAAAAAGCCTCTGTATGAATACAAGTCGCCAGGGAGTGAATCTGTGACGACAAGCAAACCACCTGGAGAGAGAATGCGCCAGCATTCCGCTAGGATTAATTGCTTAATTTCATCAGGACATTCATGGAGAAGATAAGTCATATTGATCCCATCAACTGAATTATCTGGCAAGTCAGTTTTTTCTACTAAACCATGTTTCCAATGTAGATTGGGAATATCCTTTTGTTGAAGGCGGCCGACAATAATCATGAAAGGAGAAACCTCCCAAGCCGTTACCGTAGCATTCGGAAGACGACGAGCAATAGCTGCTCCATCATCTGAAACTCCTGCTCCCAAGTCTAAAATATGGCGAGCATTTTCAGGAAATAATTGGGCGATTTCTTCTCTTACTCCCAATGATTTTTGTGGATGGGCATTTTCTAAAACCGCTTCCATTGCAACTCGATTACCAACTGCGGCAATTTCTGACAACCATCCTCCTAAAACACTATGAAAAGGCTGACAGTAATATTGAGGATATTCAATGGGTTGAAAAGTTGCTAATTCTGATTCCCAATCAATGTTTCCTAAATCTGGTGCTTCCTGAAAGGGCATTCTTGTCATGACTCGCATCATGCCATCTTTGGGGCCACAAGAGTTTAATTCAGCTTGAATCTGTTTTCTTTGTTTGTCGAGATCTAAATTTGTCCAACGAGGATTAGGTTGTGCGGCTAAATCGGTCAAAACTTTATCAATAGTAGTTGCTGCAATTTCCATAATTGTCCTTGAGGGTAAATTTTTGCACCCTGGTATTATAAGGGAGAACATCGCTACCAGGGCTAAGCTCCCTTAAACCATATTAAACGTTATTAGAGCGATTAACTTGAGAGTCAAAAATGATTTATTTTTCCTTAACTCCAGAACCAGAAATTTTTGTTAAGTAAGAATGATTTTCCCTAAACAAAATGCAAAAATTGCCGTACATAAATGTTGAAAAAGTAAGTATCGAAAAGGCAGTTTAGCGATTTTTTGCGTCAAAACAATCGACAAAAGCACACCAAAAATTAAAAGGGTGGATTGTAAGAAAGCAATTACCGCAGGATGGGCAACAAAAATAGGCAACCCTTCTCCTGAAAACCCAAAGTTAGCTAAGGTTAAGGGTAAAATTCTGCCCGCTTCCCCTAGTCCCATTTGTAAATAATAAGCCAAATTTCCCGCTAAGACTAAGGGCAAATAGCCATAGGCTAATTCCTTAAAAGAGCGAATTTTGAGGTTTGATTGAAACTTCACGAAAACTCTCATCATTTGATGGATTATTACAGGGAATAGGACAGGCAGACTCAAGGCCAGAACCGCCATGGCCAAATGTATCCCAAATCGATTTAAATCCCCAGAAATTCCCAATTGAGCTTGCACCTGGGGTAAACGATGTAAAAAAATAGCATCTAATAAAAGAAACAGCAAAGCAACTTCATGAGTTCGAGGAACATGGGTTGTCCATAATTCAATTCCAGGAGGGCGTAAATTCAACTCCACAGAACGATGAGGACAGGCTTTTAAACAGGTCATACATAACACACAATCTCGATTTTCTACAAGTTGGGCCGGATGGGAATATAAGGGGCAACCCTCCGTTTCTAAGCCTTCTCCTTTTTGCGGGCCGCCTTTATAACATTGATAGGTGCTACACTCGGCAGAACAAGTTCCCTGTTGCGCTCGTAATTCTGTCATTGACAGTTTGGCAAACAGTCCATTCATGCCACCAATCGGGCATAAATAACGACACCAAAAGCGGCGTTCAAAAATAGTTGAACAAATCATCGCTCCTGCGGTAATCAAAAGCAACAAACAAGAAGAAAGATAGGCGGTATTTTTTAAATCCCAGAGTTCTTCCCACAAGAGAATTAAGGTAAATAAACCCCATAAAAACCAACCACCGGATTTTTCAGCCGCTTGACGGGGCCATTTTTGGAGTTGTCGCGGAAATAACCAAAGGGAGATTTTTTGAGTAACTTCTCCATAAATCATAAAGGGACAAACAGCACACCAAAGCCGTCCCACAAAGGGAAATCCAATTAATACCAGGGGCCACCACCAGGCCCAAAAAAGATTTAAAGCAAAGTTTTGCTCTCGCGTTTGCGGCCCGACAAAGAGGATAATATTGACCGCAGCAAAGACAGTCAGGGTAAAACCATAATTTAGGCGTTCAGGATACCATTCACTCCGCAAAAAGTGACGCAAACTAGGATAGGCATTGAGAAGATTGAAGCGAAATTGCTGTTTTTTGCTTTGGGATGGCCAGATAATTTCTTCGGTAATCTCTGGATACCCTTGTAACTGTACAATCGCCCGTTGAATGAGATTTTCGAGTTCTCTTAAGTTATTGGGAAAATCATAAGCTTGCAGCCTCCGTAATGCTTCATCACTCAGACTTACTTTGGCAATGCCCCTCCCCCGACAAATTAAACTAATGTAGTAATTAACTGAGTCCTCGATGTCGGTTTTGCGGACTCGCAGGGGGGGAACTTTAATAATATTTTTCACCAGTCCATCAATGCTGGGGAGCTTTTTCTCAGAAATGATGATGATTCGCGCCTGACTCGTTTTGCGAGTCCCTTGAGCCTCTCCTTGGCGGCTGACAGGTTGATAGGTTCCCGTGGAGAGTAATTCGGCAATGGATTTTAATAATTCTGGTGTCAGTTCTTGAAGATTGGTTAAAATAATCGTTCCTTCCCCTAATGCTTCGAGCAAGCTTAATTTTCCTCCTGTTCGTCCGAATAGCTCGGCACCACGCCCTTGCAATTGGGAACAATTGACTTGGATAATTGGCTCTCGACGGAAAGGGGAACTAAAATGGATTAAGGCCGCCAGATTGTCTTTTTGTAAGCCCGCTTCGCCAAAAATCAACACAGGTTGGCGATTATCTGCCATACATTGAATCTGGGAGCGCAATTTAACAGCATAGCGACTTTTGCCAATCACCCCCCGCTTCACTTTGGGGACTAAATAGGGACGTAAAATGGTCTGTCGTTCCTGTTCAAAACTCAAGGCAGCAGACAATTGTTCTACCTCTTTCGCCAATTGTTGGGAGAAAGCTTGAGTGATGTCTGGATATTGCTCCAGCAATGATTTAAAATCGGGGGTGGCAATCCACCATAATTCGCACTCAGTCAGTGTTTTGAGGGTTTCTGATGCGGATTGCTCTAAAATTAAGGCTCTCAAGTTAATCACTTTCCCTGGGAGTAAGCCAACCTCTGGTCTGACTTTGCCGTAACTTTGAATCCGTCCAGATTTGAGAATATATAGTCCTTCGGGGGAAGTTCCTTCTACCGCTAGGGTTTGTGAAGCTTCAATGGTAATTAATTTCATCTGAAGCGCGATCGCCTCTAGCACCTCTGTACTCAATAAAGCCAGGGTGGTGCGTTCTTTTAGCCAGGTAATCAAATCGGAAGCAGCCATCGCCAATATTTTTTGAATTTGCTTTAATTCTATTGTTGAGAACTAAAGATCAAGTCATCAAGATTCTTTAGTGACTATCATAGCCTTTATTGTCACATTTTTCCCCAATCGCTAATTCAATCATGATAATTATCTTACTTGTTAAGAATGTCTGCAAAATAAATCAATAATTAACGTCACTTGTTACAATTAATAAATCACAAAAATAACTATCTTAATGACCGATGGTAGTCACTCCTTCTCAATCATTATCTTTAACAGAAATTGCTCAAAAAACCCGTGAAGCTGCCCGTCAATTGGGCCTACTTTCAACAAGCGATCGCAACCAAGCCATAGAAGCGATCGCCCAAGCTTTAGAAAGCAATTATCAGGAAATTATTCAAGCCAATGAAACTGACTGTCAAGCCGCAGAAACCGCCGGGATTCCTAAACCTTTGTATAACCGTTTAAAACTCGGTAAAACTAAACTAAACGCCACGATAAAAGGGGTTAGAGATGTTATCAAATTAACTGATCCTCTGGGTAGTATTTCCCTGCACAGAGAATTAGATGAGGGTTTGATTTTAAAACGGATAAGCTGCCCTTTAGGAGTCTTAGGAATTATTTTTGAAGCCCGTCCCGAAGCTTTAATTCAGATTACCAGTTTAGCGATAAAATCGGGGAACGGGGTCATATTAAAAGGCGGTAAAGAGGCAATTAATTCTTGTCAAACTTTAGTTAAGGTGATTCGAGAAGCTTTAAGTAATACTAAAATTAATCCTGATGCAGTACAATTATTAACCACCCGTGAAGAAATTCATAGCCTTTTAAAATTAGATGATTATGTAGATCTAATTATCCCCAGAGGATCAAATGAATTTGTTGAATTTATTCAAGAAAATACTAATATTCCCGTGTTAGGTCATGCGGATGGAATTTGTCACTTATATATCGATAAAAAAGCCGAATTAGAAAAGGCAATTTCTATCACAGTTGATTCTAAAACTCAATATCCTGCTGCTTGTAATGCTATAGAAACCCTATTAGTGCATCAAGATATTGCCCCAGAATTTTTACCACAAATAGCCAAAGCTTTGGCAACCCACCAAGTCGAATTAAGAGGAGATCAACTCACTCTAAAATATCTTAATATTACACCCGCAACGGAAGAAGACTGGAAAACAGAGTATAGTGATTTAATCTTATCAATTAAGATAGTAGACTCCTTAGAAAAAGCTATTAATCACATCAATATTTATGGTTCAAAACATACCGATGCTATTGTGACTGAAGATAGTAATAATGCTCAAATATTCATGAACCAAATTGATGCTGCGGGAGTCTATCATAACTGTTCAACCCGTTTTGCTGATGGGTTTCGTTATGGGTTTGGGGCCGAGGTAGGAATTAGTACCCAAAAAATGCCCCCAAGAGGCCCTGTCGGATTAGAAGGGTTGGTGACTTATAAGTATAAAATAACAGGAAATGGTCACATTGCAGCCACTTATTCCGGTGAAAATGCCAAATCCTTTACTCATAAAGATTTACCATTATAATAAGGGTTAAACTTCTGTTTGAGGAGATAGTATCATGGATTTATTAATTGCTTGGCTCGTCACTGCTATCAGTTTATTAATTATTGCTCAATTACCCATTGGCGTTGAAGTGGATGATTTTTGGAAAGCATTAGTTGCAGCGATTGTTTTTGGAATTTTAAACGCTTTAGTTAAACCAGTTTTAGTGTTTTTAACCATTCCCTTAACCATTATAACATTAGGGTTATTTTTATTTGTTATTAATGCCATTGTCTTTGGTTTAGCTGCTGCTTTAGTGCAAGGTTTTCGCTTACGCTATGGTTTTTGGAGTGCTATGTTTGGCTCAGTTTTTCTGAGTATTGTCAATGGTTTATTAATGAGGGTTGTGGGAGGGGTAAATTAATCAGTTGTAGAGATGTTTTTGTAACACAATTAAGACGCTTGTGACAGACTGGAAGTCTGTGTTACATTAAGGGGTAGAGGCAATTCATGAATGGCCTCTACATTAGTCAAAATTTAATTATAATAATACCTATAATATGGACGAATATAACCTAATAAATTTAACGATTGATTGGGATAAATTAGTTAAAGAATATGAAAAGCGATCGCGTCATTATCGAGTTGCGGAGAAAAGCAGTTTTTATCAAGTTTCTCCTAGTGGAATTCCTAAAATTCCAGCATCAATGCAATTAAGAGACTATCAAAAAGAAGCCGTCATTAATTGGTTTAAAAATAAGGGAAGGGGAACGCTAAAAATGGCAACAGGAAGTGGTAAAACTATTACTGCTTTAGCCATTACCACCGAATTATATGAAAAAATTGGACTACAAGTTTTATTAGTGGTTTGTCCCTATCGTCATTTAGTCATTCAGTGGGAAAGGGAATGTCAGAAATTCAATCTTAAGCCAATTTTAGCCTTTGAAAATGTTCATAATTGGCAAAGTAAACTGTCAGTAGAATTATATAATATTCAAACTCAAAATAAATTATTTTTAACAATTATAACCACTAATTCTACTTTGATTAATCAAGGTTTTCAATCTCAAGTAAAATTTTTTCCCGATAAAACCTTAATTGTTGGTGATGAAGCTCATCATTTAGGTTCCCCTCGTTTTGAAATAAGTTTACCTCGAAATATTGGCTTAAGATTAGCTTTATCTGCTACTCCAGAAAGATACTTTGATGAAGAAGGAACCGATGCTTTATTAAATTACTTTGGAGACGTTATTAAACCGGAATTTACTCTGTCAGATGCCATTAAAAAGAAAGCCCTAGTCTCTTATTTATATTATCCCATCTTTGTAGAATTAACAGAATCAGAAGCCTTTACCTATGCGAAATTGACCCAAAGAATTGGTTGGGCATTAGGAAAAAATGATAGTATGAGAAACAATGAAAATTTAACTGCACTTTTAATGCAGCGATCGCGGTTAATTGGGACAGCAGAAAATAAATTAACCGCCCTACGAGACTTGATGCAAACTCGCAGAGAAACCAAACATACACTTTTTTATTGTGGGGATGGTTATTTAGACAATGGAACCCTTAATTATCAAAGACAAATTGAAGCCGTTACCCGAATTTTAGGTGTAGAATTAGGCTATCGTGTCAATACTTATACCGCAGAAACACCATTAGAAGAACGGGAAAAAATTCGCCAACAATTTGAGAGAGGAGACTTACAAGGGTTAGTAGCAATTCGTTGTTTAGATGAAGGGGTAGACATTCCAGAAATCCAACAAGCCGTGATTTTAGCTAGTACGGGAAACCCCCACCAATTTATACAGCGAAGAGGCCGAGTTTTACGACCCCATCCTAATAAAAAACAAGCCATTATTTATGATATGATAGTTATGCCACCCAATTTAGATCGTCAAACCTGGGAAGTAGAGCGAAACCTATTACGAAAAGAATTAAAACGGTTTATGGAATTTGCTAAAACAGCCCAAAATTCCGCAGAAGCCAGCCAAAAGTTAATGGTGATTCAAGAGCAATATCAACTCTAAATATAGTAAAATATGATTAAGTCAACCCGTTAGAATAATCGCAATGGCAGGACATAGTAAGTGGGCTAATATTAAACGCCAAAAAGAAAGAGTAGACGCGAAAAAAGGCAAAACTTTCGCTCAATTATCCCGTGGCATTATTGTTGCCGCCAGACATGGAATTCCTGACCCCACAGGCAACTTTCAACTACGCACTGCCATAGAAAAAGCCAAAGCTGCTGGTATTCCCAATGATAATATTGAACGGGCGATTGCTAAAGGGGCAGGAACCTATGAAAATGATGATACTATCTATGAAGAAATCCGCTATGAAGGCTATGGCTCAGGGGGAGTTGCTATTCTGATAGAAGCCTTTACTGACAATAGAAATCGCACTGCTGCAGACTTACGTTCAGCCTTTAATAAAAATGGGGGAAATTTAGGAGAAACGGGTTGTGTGAGTTGGATGTTTGACCAAAAAGGGGTGGTAAGATTAGAAGGCAAAATTAATGAAGAGTCCCTATTAGAAGCTTCCCTGGAAGGGGAAGCAGACAGTTATGAATTATTTGCAGATGAGGAAGAGATAGGAGCAGAAGTGTTTACGTCTGTATCAAATTTAGATATATTAACCCAGAGTTTAAAAGACAAGAATTTTAACGTAACAGAAGCAGAATTACGATGGATTCCTAATAATAATATAGAAATAAATGATCCAGATCAAGCAAAATTTTTACTCCGGTTAATGGATGCTTTAGAATCTTTAGATGATGTGCAGAATGTGACAGCAAATTTTGAGATAGCAGAAGAATTAATATTAGTCTAAAGAATGAAATAGCCCTGAACAAAAATTATGTAGAGGCAATTCATGAATCGCCCCTACATCCGTAACCTAACTAAAAGATTTCATCTGCCACTAAATAAGTGTAATGAGTCAAACTATCCTCATAATCTTTTAATAGCTGTTGCGATTCTTCTAAGGTGATTTTGTTGTCTTGTAACCCTTGTTCTGTTTGTCTGCGGATGGCTTCTAATAAATCATCTCCATCATATTGAACATAACCTAAAACCTGCTTGATTGTATCTCCTTTAACAATATGTTCAATTTGATAACCTTTGGGATTCATGCTAATATGAACTACATTAATATCCCCAAAAAGATTGTGGAAGTTACCCATTATTTCTTGATAAGCTCCAATTAAGAACATACCCAAATAATAGGGTTCTGCAATACTTAAACAGCTTGATAGTTCAGGAGCTTGGGGTTGCAATTCAGGAATTTCTTTGATGTTTAATGAATGCAATTCCAAAACGGATTTAACATCCTCTCGATCAATAAACTGGTCAATTTTACCATCACTATCACAAGTTAAATCAGCTAAAATTCCTCGTTGTTTAGGTTCTTCTTCTAAGCGATGAATTGGCATAATAGGAAAGAGTTGATCAATGGCCCAAGAATCCGGTGCTGATTGAAAAACAGAGAGATTTACATAATAAATCGATGCCAATATTTTTTCTAAATCTTCAAGATCATCGGGAACATAATCTTGATGACAAATAAGACTCATTATTTTGCCACAACAAGCCCAATATAATTGTTCAGCCCTCGCCCTTTCTTGTAAGGTTAAATAGCCAAAGTTAAATAGACTAATGGCTTCCTCTTTAAATTGTAAAGCATCATGATAAGTTTCTTGGTAATTTTTGAGGCTAATGGATTCATAAGTTTCCCAAAGATTACGAATAATTAAGTTTTCTTTCTCTTCCATTGCAGGAGGTGGGGTGGTAGAGACATCATGGGTACTTAACACATCAAAAACTAGGATAGAATGATGTGCTGCCATAGCCCGTCCACTTTCAGTAATTAAGGTAGGAACGGCAATATTTGCCCCATCACAAGCTTCTTGTATGGCAGCAACAATATCATTAGCATAATTTTGCATATTGTAGTTCTTAGACGCATAAAAATTCGTTTTAGAACCATCATAATCAACGGCTAAGCCACCCCCCACATCTAAATATTTCATATTCGCGCCAGCTTGGGCTAATTGTACATAGATTTGTGAGGCTTCACGCATGGCATTTTTAATCACACCAATGGAAGCAATTTGAGAACCAATATGAAAATGTAACAACTGTAAACAGTCCAACATTTCTAGAGCTTGTAAATGCTTAATAACTGTTAAAATTTCAGGAATAGTTAAGCCAAATTTAGCGCGATCGCCTGTTGAATTTCCCCAACGTCCCGATCCTTTTGTACACAATTTAACCCGAACCCCTAAAATGGGTTTAATGTTTAAATTACGACTAATTTTTAGGGTTAAATACAGTTCTTTTAACTGTTCAATGACAATAATAGGATAATGGCCCAAACGCTTCCCTAATAAAGCCGTTTCTAAATATTCTCGATCTTTATATCCATTACAAATCAATAAAGCGGGATCATTTTGTGTATTTTCTTGGGGATCTAATGTGGCCAAAGCAATCATCAATTCTGGTTTAGAACCTGCTTCTAAGCCTAATTTATAGGGCTTCCCAGAGTTAACAATAGCTTCAATAATATGGCGATGCTGATTACATTTAATTGGATAAACACCCCGATAAACATTGGCATAATTGTAACGAGCAATTGAGCGATTAAAACAGGCTTGTAATCGTTCGAGACGATCTGCTAGAATATCAGAAAAACGAATCAATAAAGGTAAACCAATATTGCGTTGACGTAACCCTTCAATGAGATGATATAAATCTAAAGCACTGCCGCGTTCGCCTTGAGGAGAAACCATAATATGACCCGCAGCATTAATCGAAAAATAGGGATTTCCCCACTCATTAATTCGATATAAATTCTCACTATCTTCTATTGTCCAAGCCTTAAAAATATCTAGCTTTTTTAAAGATTCTGTTGGTTTTGTCGTCGCTTTTTCTATCTTGATTTTTTCCATTAAATTACTCCTGTTTGACGGTTTAATCTTTTGAATAGAATTTAAAGTAGGTGGGGGTCACTCAGCACCTTTTAAACTATAATGGCTAAAGGGAAACAAAAAACCCAAAACATAGCAATTTATTTATATTTTCCCTGAATTTAAAAAAAGTTGTTTTTTTCTATACACTCAATCAATAGAAATTCTAAAAAAACAGAAAAATATAGCATAATTAAGCTTTTCATGCTATAAATACTCAACTGCGCCAAATTGCATCCGCTACCTGGATCAAATCCCTGATTTCTTTGACATCATGAACCCGTAGGATGTCAGCTTGTCCCGCGATCGCAGCACAACAAGCGGCCGCTGTTCCCCAGACTCGTTTTTTAGGGTCATTTTGTTGTAGAATGTGTCCAAGAAAACTCTTACGAGAAACCCCAACTAAAACCGGGCATTGTAACTCTTTAAATTCAGATAAATGCCGTAATAATTCGATATTTTGTTGGTGGTTTTTAGCAAAACCAATACCAGGATCAATAATTAATTTACGTTGATCTATTCCAATTTTTATGGCTTTCTCTAGTTGAGTTTGTAACCATTGATAAATCTCAGCAAGCAAGTCCTGATAATTAGTATTATTTTGCATTGTTTTAGGAGTTCCCCGAATGTGCATTAAAATTAAAGGAACATCTAAACTTGCTACAGTAGAAAACATTTTATTATCGAAAGTTCCCCCAGAAATATCATTAACAATATCCGCTCCTGCTTCAACTGCAGCCTTTGCAACTGCTGCTCTTGTGGTATCAATAGAAATAGGAATCAAACGGGTTTTACGCAAAACTTTAATAACAGGAATTACCCGATTTAACTCTTCTTCCAAGGAAATTTCTTCTGCACCAGGCCGGGTAGATTGTCCCCCAATATCAATAATATCTACCCCTACATTAATCATCGTTTCAGCTTGATTTAAAGCGGTTTCTAGGCTATTAAATTCACCCCCATCACTAAAACTATCAGGGGTAACATTTAAAATTCCCATTAAATAAGTGCGTTTTCCCCACTCAAAACAATGACCACGAATCATTAAATTGTGCATTTTTCAATTATCAATTAAAAACAAAAAAATAAAGGCCAACTGATGTTGACCCCTACCATTCTCAAGGCTATTGATAATTAATAATACGAGCAAATCCCACTGGATCTAAACTCGCACCTCCAACGAGAACCCCATCAATTTCTGATTGAGCCATAATCTCATCAATATTATCAGGTTTAACAGAACCACCATATTGAATTGTTACATTTTTATTCGATAATTGATCCCGAATAATCCCAATAATGCGATTAGCTTCTGATGCTTCGCAAGTATCACCCGTCCCAATGGCCCAGATCGGTTCATAAGCAATGACTAACTTGCTCTGGTCCACATCAACTAAACCTCGTTTCAACTGGTTAATGATGACGCTTTCTGCTTCCCCTGCGTCCCGTTGCTGTTTCGTTTCTCCCACACAAAGAATCGGGTTTAACCCATGACGTTGAGCGGCTATGACCCGTAAATTCGCAGTTTCGTCCGTTTCCCCAAAATATTGACGGCGTTCACTGTGACCAACAACAACATAATCAACACTCAATTCTGTTAACATAGCCCCAGAAATCTCTCCCGTATAGGCCCCTTGGTCTTCCCAGTGGATGTTTTGGGCCCCCAAGCGAACCAGTCCCCCATGGAGACTTTTAGAGAGGATACTTAAGACGGTGAAGGGAACACAGAGGACTACTTCCCGCGCTTCGTCCGTATCTTCTAGCTTGGATTTTAATACCGTCAAAAACTCCAGGGCCTCGGCCTGGGTTTTGTGCATTTTCCAGTTACCCGCAATGATAATTTTTCCCACAGCTACTTTCAATAATCCACGTCAACATCATTTTGCAAACTTCTAGTGTAATGCTAATGGGGGATCTCTGACCAGTGGGTTTTCAAATGAGGGATGTGGTCTCTTGGTCATTTTTTAACCAGAGGTTTCTACAATGGAAAGACTTATTCCTCATAAGCTAACCCACAGCAAGGTTAATGACACTTAAACACCTGGATTTAAGCGAAAAACTTCAGCAAAAGCAACGACAAAGCCAGCTAAAATCGGTTTACTGGCTTGGGGGAACTTCCCTACTTGTGTTAGTTTTTATCTGTTTTTTAGCCTTGGGGCTTCCTTGGCATTGGCAACTCTTCTTCCATTGGTTATTGCGTCGTGGGGATGTGACTTCTATCCCGGTGCATCTGTACCCAGAAATTCGTGAACTTTGTCAGCAATCAAACAAGAATGGCCAAGTCAATGGTTATCATTCTTCTCCTGAAATTGCCTATGGATTAGGCCGATTTAAGTGCCGACGTTCCCCAACTGCCAAAAATTGGGAAATCTCAGATAAATATGGTTTTGCTGAGGTATCAGAAGCAGCGGCCGGAACACAAATCGCGGAACTGTTAGTCGCTGTAATGGGAACAGATTATTTTTATGAAATCAGGGGGACAATTCCCCTAGAAAACCCACCAAACAACTAATTAATTGCTTGTTTCAAACTCTGACAAAATTCAGCCACCGCTTTTAACCCTTCTTCGGGGGTTCCTTGGGCTAACCGTTTTACGCAAGCACTACCGACAATTACCGCATCAGCCCCCCAATTCTTGACCTGTAAGGCGTGTTGCGGCTCAGAAATGCCAAATCCAACCCCAATGGGTTTATCGGTAACGCTGCGAAGACTAACGATTAATTCTTCGACCCTGGTGGCCACTTGAGTCCGCATTCCGGTTACACCTGTGACACTGACTAAATAAATAAATCCTTGGGACTGAAGGGCGATCGCTTGAATACGTTCTAGGGGACTGGTAGGGGCGACTAAGAGGGTGACTTCTATTCCTATCTCTGAGGCGGGTTTAAGGAGGGTTTCAGCTTCTTCTAGGGGGAGATCTGGCACGACTAACCCTTGGACTCCAGCAGCTTTAATTTGCTGTAAAAAGGCTTCAATTCCCCGATAAAAAATAGGGTTATAGTAAGTAAAGAGAATGATCGGGGCTTTAATATCTGGTTGTACGTCTTTGACCAGGGTTAAGACATCTTCTAAGGTTACTCCTCGACCTAAGGCACGGGTAGCGGCCGCTTGAATGACGGGGCCATCTGCCAAAGGATCGGAATAAGGAACCCCTAATTCGATTATATCGGCTCCTGACGCATCCAGAAGACGCAAGGCCTTAGCCGTTGTTTCGAGATCGGGATCACCTGCAGTAATAAAGGGAATGAGGGCGCATTGTCCGCGATCGCGTAGGGATTGAAAACACTCAGAAACCGATGTCATTAGTAATTATTCAAGGTCAATGATCAATTATCAATTTAACCTGAGTTTGGCCCCATTCCCCCATCCTTAAGATTTATTGTTCTTGTTCGATCTCTTTTTGCAGTTTTTCCAGTTCTTCGGGGGTCATTTCATCGAGTCGTTTTTGCAGGACTGCATCTTCATAGTCTTTCAGTTGTTGATTGTAAGTCATATTTTTAGTCATTACCCGAAATAGATAGGTAAGCGTCCAACCAAGAACACCTGCGACTAATAATGCTTGACTCCAGATACCTGCGGAGAGGTTATCAAGTCCGACTGCTTGAAAAAACAGGTAAATGACCCCTCCTGCCACGAATATCCCTAAACTAATGGCAATGACATCAATACGTCTCATGATAGTGTTTTAGGGGTTTAATTGACGACGTTTGGGGCGAAAATTCAAAAATGGACTTAATAGAAGCATTCCAGGGAAGAAGAAGAACATCAGGAAGTACATAAAGGCCCGTTCAAAGGAACTAACCACATACCAGCGACTATTGAGGTAAAAATAAACTAATCCAGGCATTACCAGCAAGTAGAGAACACTTAAACTTAGGTAGAGGAGGGCAACTAAGAGGGTGTCTTGGGAAAGTAAGGCGGTGATGTCCATAATGCCAATAATAAGGTTTACGTTCTCTATGGTAGAATTTTTTTCTGAAATAATAAACCCTTTGGGCTTACTAAGTTAGGAGTTGTCTATAGATTGATTAAAGGGTTTGGTTTGGGAATGATTAGATTAATTGATTCTTAAATTAATTAGGAATTATTAAATTAATTGTTTCTTTTCTATGCTTACGATAAATATAAAAGTCACTATCTAAGGTTAAAATAATACTGTTGTTAATTAATTCGCTCATTCTCACTAAACAAGCATCAGCGAAAGACATGGGGACAGATTGATAACGGTTCATTAATTCTCGAATCGATTTAATTTCTGTATTCAAACAAAAATCAATAGTAATTGTTCCACGTTCAATTAATTTCATAATTGCGTCTTCACCGCCATAAACATCCTGTAAAATAAAACAAGATTCGGTAATAACTGCTTCACAAGTTAATAAAGGTTTAGCAAGATTTTCCCATTGTTGAACTGCCCAAGGATGAAAATCATCACTTTTGTCGAGAATAGCCACTAAAACTCCCGTATCTAGAATAATTTTACTTTGCATATTATTTTAAAGTTTTCTTTTTAAATTCTTTCTTTTTTAAAGATAAATCTCCCTTTCCACTGTCAAGACATCCTACTAAGTCCCCTGCTGACTCTAAAGCGGAAATTTGTTTTTCTTCTTGATGAGTTTCTGATTTTTCAGCTTTGAACTGCAAAAACTCAATAAAGTTAATCACTTCCTGTTGCTGTTGAGGGGTGAGGGTTTTAAATTGTTCTAATAAAGTTTGTTCTGGGGTGATTGTTTGTGTCATGGCCACGATTTTCTATACTTACAGTTATTCTAGCTAAAATTGACAGTAAATTAAACGCTCAAACATAAATTTTTATCATGTTGTAGTAGAGACGTTTCATGAAACGTCTCTACATTTTTAACTTGGCTAATGTTATTAACGGTTAACTCACTGTGTCACTAATTTCCTGTAAAATTGAGTTAAATTCTTGGCGAATTGCTGTTAATTGTTTAACATTTACATTAGAAGTAGATACTGCTTCTTCTTGTTGTTGACGGACTTGGTTAATTTGTTTCTCTATTTCATGATAAACTTGTTGCTCAAATTCATGGAGTTGGTTTTGGATTTGATGTTCTAAGTCTTTAGCAACAGATTGAAAGGTACTGGTAATCTCACGACGATAATCAGACATTTGTTTTTCTCGTTGCATTTCTTGCTGCATTTCTAAGACATCCATTCCTAAAGCAACAATTCCTAAAACTGGGCCAAGAAATTTAGCAGCATTGCCAATATTTTTGGCAACCCCCACAGCTTGCCAAGGTTTAAACTTAAATCCGACAAATTTTCCGACGGCTAAAACTCCTTGATGTAGTTCACCTCCTGCTACATCTATTCCACGAAGGAATCCTGACTTAGCAGTATTCATAAAGCTTCGAGTTGCCATTTGTGAGAGTTTAATTCCTGCGGTTATGGCAATTATTTCTAGACCCTTGAATTGATTTTTGAGTTGTTGAACATTAATCCCATTATTAGGATTTTTTTGATTGAGAGAGAAAGTATTTTCGAGGTAAGTAAAAAAGGTTTGAGCTAAGTCAGATTCTAATAGTTCCTTGACTGCATCACGAATTTCTTGAATGGCATTCTCAAAAGTTTCTTGTAATTCACTTTCTGCTTTTTCGTAGTATTTCTGAACATTTAATTCAGCTTGTAAGTTTAAAGTTTCAAAATTTTCATCTCCAACTGCGGCTGCTAAGTTATTGCCTTCAGTACAAATCACTGATGTCAGTCTTAGAATAATACTTTGTACTTGAGTGCGTAAATTATTGCGCTCTTTGCCAACTTTACGAGATAATTGATCAAGAATTTGAAAAAAGGCAGAATCTTCATCAGAGTCTCGCATTAACTGTAATTGTAGTTCATCAACATAACTAAGAGAAATTCTGACGGGGGTATCAAAACGAGCAAGGGAACCTTTATCTTGTACAAAGTTATTTAATTGATCAATAAAGGTAGAAAAACGACTAATTTCTAAACTCAAATCATCTTTTTCATCAATTCCATCACAATAGTCTTTTGCATCAATAAAACAGACAGGAAACTTATCAAGGGAATTGGGTTTCAATGCTTCTGCTAAACTTTGACTATAGTTGGTTATTTTTTCTTGTTCGTCTCCTGCTTCATCTGACATTTTATTGATGACAAGCATCATTTTCCACGCATATCCTTGATCATAAGCTAATTTTTTAAAGTTTTCTACTGTGATAGAATCAAACAGCATATAAGTGAGGCAAAAAATCAATAAATCTGCTTTATGAATAGCTTCATAAGTAATTTGATCGTGATCTTTGCGGTCTGTAAAAAGTCCAGGAGTATCAATTACTTTAATCCCATTCCAATCATAGGATGTGGTTTTATCTGTAGCAATATCAGCATCAATTTTAATGTCTCGTCGTCCCGTCAATGCAGAAATAATGGTAGATTTACCTGCGCTATATTGTCCCACAAAAGCAACAGTTAGAAAACTTTGTTCTTGATGTTGTTTTAATTCTTGATCAAGTTTTTGTTTGATTTCTACTTGATTTGTAGTATTTAAGAGGTCACGAAATTTAGTGATTGTTGTCTCAAAATGATGAGCGATCGCAGCAGCTTTAAAAGTTGAATTAGCAGTCATGGAATTTTCCTCAGTTAGTGAATAGAAAGTGAGTGATTTTGGTTAGGGAAAAGCTTGAGTTAAGTTAAAATTTAAAGAAGAAAAAACAAGAAATCAAATCACATTAGTAATGATTCTCCAGTTAAAGTGGTGATGGTAATTTCTTCTTGTAAAATTTGTTCAAGTTTAGATTGGCTAATTTTAAAATCAAAAAATTTTTTGGTTTTAATTTCTATTTTATTACCAAATATTCGTTCAAACTTAGCTAAATCTGTGTTGATATTAGCTTCAGTTAAAGGTTGATATTCTTTTAGACAATAATCAATAATTCGTTTACCATAAGCACGATTTAGAAAATCATAAGGTTTTTCTAAATTGTTACTTGCTTGTTGAAATTGTGCATCAATTTCTTCTAATGCTTGCTTTAAAGATTGGAAGTAATTATTGATTTTTTTTACAATATCAGAACAGCTATCATCAAACTCATTTTGCGATTGTTTAATCATGTCTTCCTGTTGTGATTTAAGTTGACTTTCTAAAGCAATACGGATATTTTGTACAGCTTCTTTTCTTTTCTGATCTCTCGATTTAAACCATCCACCGGATAAATTAATCAAAGCACCACCAATTCCCATAATAATACCAACAGGAGGAATAAATAATGCGATTACTGTACCTGCTACTCCTAATACACCTCCTCCTATTTTTAATAAATCTTTCGTAAAAGTTTCAGAATCTTGTTGATTTAATTGAAATTTATTACCTTTTAAGTTAGCAATAATTTTTAATTCCTGTCCAATTTCTTCTAATGTTTCTTTAACCTCTTGATTGAATTTTTGATTAGCTTGTTGATAAACATTTTTGAGTTGTTGATCAAATTTAATTTCATTCAGTTTTCTTTCCCATTCTTTCTGTAATTTATTTTGATCAGCATCCCAATAATTTTCGGCAAAAGAAGGAATTACTTCAAATGCTTTTTGAAAAATTTCTTCAATTCGTTGTTGTAAAAAATTCCTAGTATCTTTCTGAGATTTGTTCAGATCTCTTTCAATAGTTTTTGACTGACTTGTGATAATCTTAATCTGTTTTTGATAAGCTTGTAATTGTTGATTTACCCATTGATTTGGTTGTTCAATACTTCCCACAGTTGAGCCTAATAAAGTCTGCGATCGCCTGATAACTCCATACTCAATCACTGATTCACGAATAGCTGTAAAAAATTTGTCTATTTGACTCGCTTTTAACAGTGCTTCTTGTTACTTCTTATCATAAGTTTCCTGAGATATTTGCGCCGCTAATAACATGACAGGAATAATAGGAAAATAATCATTACTATAATGCTCTTTTGCATAGCGGCGAATTCTTGAAATATGTCCTTCTAAGCCATTTTTTCCCTCTTTAGCAAAAACTTTATCAGGATTTTGTAGAAAATGTTGTAACCGTCGATCATCTCGTAAATTGTGTTTAATATTGAGTAAAACAATCAGAGGTTTTGCCTTTTCTTTTAACTGTTGGAGAAACTGAAATTCTGTTTCTTGAATACTATCATTGGTGACAACATAACAAATAACATCAGCTTCATCAATAACAGTTTGAGCAATTTCTTCATCACTTTTACCCCCAGGTGCGCCAATTCCAGGAGTATCAATAATCCGAATATTTTGCCATTCATAGACACGATTTAAACGAGTTGTACGCTGTTTACCCACTCCTATTCCCTCCCAACCTTCCCCAGTCATAATGGCATGAAGGGTACTTTTACCGGCCTTAGTTCTGCCCATAAAAGCTATGGTAAAATATTTAAGGGCCCGTTCTTTTGCATGGAGAGACTCAACAACTTGATTCGTTGCTTTGATAATTTCATTATTTAATAATTCTTCAGTTCCTTCTAATTGTTTAATTACTTCCTTTTCAGTTGTTCCTTGTCCTCGCTCATCATAACTTTGATGAGACTTAAGCTGTCTTTTTATTCCCTGTCTTAACTGTTCAAGAATGGTTTGAGTTTGCTTTAAGGCTGATTTAGTAAATTTATAATCTTCTTTGGCAATTTCAGCACATTGATCGAGGGCCTTATGATAAGCTGGATCATTCCCTAAGATGCCTTTTAAATCTGTTCTATCTTCAGAAAATACTTGATGAGAAAACTGAGAAGAATAACTATCAAGTAAATATTGTATTTTTAGCTCATCCAACCCCCATATTTTTCCTATTTTCTCAATCATCTGATGTTCTAGAGGCGAATAGAACTCATCAATATGAGTAAGAGTTAATAATTGTTTGAGCAAGCGATCTCGTTGACTTTTTAATACTTGTTTCGCTACCGCTTCAACCGATAACATCGTTTCATCTTGAGATAAAATCTTCTCCTTTTCTTCCCTTGTCAATGGGTCTATCATCAGAGAATTTTCGATTTGCTGTAAATATTGTAACTCCTTATTATGAATCTGCTGATCAGCAGAAATTAAATGAGTCAGTAACAACAAAGAATAGTCCAGTTTTCCATTAGTAGAATTAACTGAGTCAGACATACTTACAGTTTCCCTAAAGTCCCGTATAACAATTGTGATTTAATCGTCTGAATTCAGTATTCCCATGTTTTCTCCCTCAATTAACACAGGAGTCAAAATTCCCTAGAAACCTTATACTGTTTTAGTCAGTCAGCAAAAAGTAGCGTGTACCCTAACGATAGAATACGATGATTAACGGGTTTTCTTGGCCTTGGAAACGATTAAGATTACGTCAGATAGGAACTTTTATCACACTGTTTAGCCTTTGTTTTGTGCTAACGGTTGCTTGTAACCAACAACAAAACACAACCCCACCCCCCACCTCTCAGACGAAAAGCGATCGCATTACCATTGGCACAATTTCCCAACCCCGTACCATTGACCCCGCCGATAGCTACGAAATGGCGGGACTTATGGTAATTTATAATCTCAGTGATACCCTCTACACCTACGAACTGGGAACCACCAATTTAAAGCCCCAATTAGCCACAGAAATGCCTAAAGTGAGTGCGGATGGGCTAACCTATACCATTCCCCTCAAACAAGGTGTTACCTTTCATGATGGAACCCCTTTTAATGCCGAGGCCATGGCCTTTTCTTTAGAACGGTTTATGAAAAATGGGGGTAAACCTTCCTTCCTGTTAGCTGACACTATCGACACAGTAAAGGCGACAGGAGACTCTGAACTGACTATTACCCTAAAAGAACCTTTCTCCGCTTTCCCTGCCCTTCTAGCCTTTCCTGGTGCTTGTGCCGTGTCTCCTCAAGCTTATGAGATAGGCCAAGGCAAGTTTAAACCCGATAATCTCATTGGTACTGGCCCTTATAAGTTAACTAAATTTAGCAGTGATTCCGTTCAATTAGAGGCTTTTGAGAACTATTGGGGAGAAAAACCGAAAAATAAAGGAGTTGACCTCCAAATTTATCCTACTAACCCCGCTAACCTCTTCAATGCCTTTCGCACTCAAGCTGTTGATGTGGCCTATCAATCTTTAACTGCTGAACAAATAGAACAGTTACAGAAAGACGCAACCGCAGGGAAAGGACAAGTGATCGAAACCCCAGGAACGGCTACTGCTTTTATGTCCTTAAATGTTAATGCAGAATTTGTCAAACAAAAACCCGTCCGTCAAGCGATCGCCTCTGTTATGGATCGTAAATTACTCAATGATCGTATTTTAAAAGGTCAAGGCGAACCCTTATATAGTCTGATTCCTACGACTTTTGAAGCATCTAAACCCGTCTTTAAAGATCGTTATGGGGATAACAACAAAGAAGAAGCCCAAAAGTTGCTTAAAGATGCCGGGTTTTCCGCCCAAAATCCCGCTACCGTTGAAATTTGGCACACTTCCGGTTCCGTTAATGCTAGTCAAGTGGCCGCCATTCTCAAAAATTTAGCTGATCGAGATTTGGGGGGAATGTTGAAATTTGAACCCAATAGTATTGCCTCAGCAGCCTTCTTTAAAAATTTGAGCCAAGGCTTATATCAATCAACCCTTTCTAACTGGTATCCCGACTTTTTAGATGCAGATAATTATATTTATCCCTTCCTAGACTGTGCCAAAGGTTCCTCGGAAAAAGGTTGCACTGAAGGGGGTTCCCAAGCCCAAGGTTCTTTTTATTACAATGAACAAATTAATCAATTAATTGCTCAACAACGCCAAGAATCCGATCCCCAAAAACGCCAGAAAATCTTCGCAGAAATCCAAACAATTCTCGCTGAAGATGTCCCCTATATTCCCCTCTGGCAAACCAAAGAATATGCGTTTGCCCAAAATGGAGTCAATGGCGTTACTATTAACCCTAGTCAAACTTTTCCTTTTTGGACAATTAATCGTCCTACTCAACCTTGAATTCGGCAGGAGGGAACAATGGCATACACATTCAAAGGCTGACCCATTGTAGACACTGCTAAAAAGGAGGAAGTAAGTAGTAATAATTGCCTCCCACACTTCCCACACCTCCCACACTTCCTAAACGTTCCCCTATGAATCAAGAAACATCAAATCGACAAATTTTTAAGATGAGTATCGCCCTAGGGGTTGGTATTGGACTCATTTATTTAGCCTTTCTCAAACCTGGTATTTGGGGAATTGATGGCACAGAAATGTTTTGGGTATCCCATTCTTTAGTCACCAAAGGGAGTTTTGCACTGCCTGAAGGGGCAGCAGGAATTGTGGGAAGGGGAGGACAAACCTTTGCTATGCGTTACCCTTTAATCTCGATTTTAGCAGCCCCCTTTGTGGCAATTGGCTTATTTTTAGGCACTTTATTTAATGTTCCGACTCGCTATGCTGCCACAGTTTGCGCCTTACTTTTATCAGTAATTTTAACTGCCATCACAGCCTCTTTAGTGGCGTTAATTGCCTTACGATTAGGTAGTAGTAAAAAGGGGGCTTATTTGGCTGCCTTAGCCTTTGCTTTTGGGACGATTGCCCTTGTTTATTCACGGGAGTTTTTTGCGGAACCTGTACTGGCTTTTGTCACAGCTTTAATGTTGTATTGGGGTATGGGCAATGATTACCGGGAACACGCAGGGGCCAGTATCTTGTCAGGAATTTCTATTCTGGCTAAACCCGCAGGAATTATTTTGGGGCCGATTTTTTCAGCTTATTTTTTCTTGAAAAAGTATCCTTGGCGGATAATTCTGGGGCCGATAATTGGAACGGCTGGCGGTGTATTTTTATATCTTTGTTATAATTTTTTGCGGTTTGAAAGTTTCTTTACTACTGGCCAGGATAGTGAAAGGTTTCAATTAACAGGAATGCCTGAACGGTTAATTGGTCTGCTCTTAAGTCCAGGGACAGGAGGGGGCTTGTTTTGGTATTGTCCCCCCACTATTTTAGCAATTTGGGGATTTCGTCGAGGTTTACGCATCAAACCCCTAGAAACTTGGTTAGTTGCCGGAGTATTTTTAGCCTATTGGGTACTTCATGCTTTTTGGGCGTTTCGGGGTTGGAATTGGGGGCCAAGATTTCTGGTTCCGGTGTTACCTGGTTTGTTAGCTTTAACGGCTTTAATTCCTAAGAAACGCTGGGATTTATTGTTAGGATTAACTTTCTTGGGTTTGTTTTTTAATGCCCCGACTTTAGTGGCTTATTATCAACGTTATTTTGCCGAAATGGAAAGTCAAGGCACGGCTCAGCTACTCGCTGTTTTAGACTTATGGGGTAATCCTTTAGTTTCTCCTTTATTTAATGGTTGGGCTGCTGCTTTTAATCAATTAGGGGATGCTTTTAGTAATAATGTTCAAGATGTGCTTAATAATGTGGGAGGCCCCCCAGGTGCAGGAGATATTGTTAATTCAGATTTACTCAAAATTGTGGCGGTTTGGTGGTGGGTTCTTCCGGCGGCGGGAATTCCAATCTGGGTGGGTTTTTTTGTGGCCCTTCTGCTAATTATTTTAGGAATTTGGATATTACGTTGGGGTTGGTTACAAACTATTGACCAAGAACAATGGATAATGGACAATGAAGAAAATGGATAAGGATTAATTCCATGAAACTAATTATTCAAATTCCTTGTTATAACGAAGAAGCAACCCTCGGATTAACCTTATCTGAATTGCCTCGTCAAATACCAGGGATTGACCAGGTAGAATGGTTAATTATTAATGATGGTAGTCTCGATCAAACTGTTGCAGTGGCCAAAGCTTGTGGGGTTGATCATATCGTTAATTTTGACCATAATCAAGGGTTAGCTAAGGGGTTTATGGCGGGTATTGAAGCTTGTTTAAAACAAGGGGCCGATATTATTGTCAATACGGATGCAGATAATCAATATTGTGCCGCAGATATTCCTAAATTAGTTGAACCTATCTTAAGGGGAGAGGCAGAAATTGTCATTGGTTCCCGTCCAATTCAAGATATTAAACATTTTTCTCCCGCGAAAAAGTTTCTGCAAAAATTGGGCAGTTGGGTAGTAAGAATTGCCAGTAATACTAATATTCCTGATGCACCGAGTGGGTTTCGTGCCATCAGTCGTAATGCAGCTTTACAAATGAATGTTTTTAGTGAATATACTTATACATTAGAAACAATTATTCAAGCGGGACAAAAGGGAATGTTAATTACTTCGGTTCCCATTCGTACTAATGAATTTTTACGCCCCTCTCGCTTGGTTAAAAGTATTCCTGCTTATATTCGTCGCTCAATTTTAACCATTGTTCGCATTTTTATGGCCTATAAACCTCTCCGGTTTTTTACTATTCTGGGGAGTTTTCCCTTTAGTGTTGGCTTTTTACTTTGTTTACGTTGGTTATTATTATATTTGGGGGTGTTTGGTAATAGTCCTGAAAAAGCAAGGGTTCCTAGTTTGATTTTAGCGGCTATTTTAATCCTAATTGGTTTTCAATTATGGATGTTTGGCTTAATTGCTGATTTAATGGCAGTCAATCGTAAATTGTTAGAAGATATTCAGTTAAGATTACGTCGTCAAGATTTGAATAAATAATCTCGCCTAAACTTATAGGAGTGGTTTTTTAAGAAAATTCTGTGCTTCTCAGACATAACTTAAAGCAACCCGCCCTGCCTTTATAACAATGATATTCTGTTTTTATTTATTATATAAAATAGGAGATAAAATGCAGCAAGAGTCCATTAGATATTGGTTTAATAATCGCAATTTAATTGTAGCAACAATGCACCAAAAAGAAAAGGTGATTGCTCCTATTCTTGAAGCAGAATTAGGGGTTAATATTCAAGTACCTGAGCAGTTTAATACCGATAAATTTGGTACATTTACCCGCGATATTCAACGGTTAGGGACACAAATTGAAGCCGCAAGATATAAAGCACAAAAAGCCTTAGAAATGACAGGAGAAACCTTAGCTATCGCCAGTGAAGGCAGTTTTATACCTCATCCTGCTTTTCCTTTTGTTTCCTGCGATCGAGAAATTGTTTTATTATTAGATTTAGAGCATAATTTAGAGATTATTGGACAAGAATTATCCTTAGAAACTAATCATGCTCATCAAAAAATAAAAAGTGTACGAGAAGCCTTAGAATTTGCCGAAAAAGTAGGTTTTCCTGAACATGGTTTAGTGGTGATGTTAACTTCTGATACTACCGAAAAACAACATATTTATAAAGGAATTACTGTTCAAAATCAATTAATTGAGATTGTAGAAAATGCTTTGAAAGAATCACAAAATAAAACTGTTCATATTGAAACAGATATGCGAGCAATGGTTAACCCAAAACGCATGAAAGTGATTGAACAAGCAACCAAAAATTTGGTAAAAACTATTTATCAACAATGTCCTAAATGTGCTTGTCCTGGGTTTAATATTAAAGACAGTAAACCAGGTTTACCCTGTGGTTTATGTTCCTTTCCAACAGAATCAATTTTATTACATATTTATCATTGTCAACGGTGTAATTTTGTAGAAGAAAAATTGTTTCCTAATGGGATAAAAACGGCTGATCCCACTTATTGTCAATATTGTAATCCTTAGTATTGAGAGGATTTTAGATCAAAATATGATTACTGGTATCGCCATTTTGTCCCGCAGAAATTGCATCCAAAGATGTTTGACAGTTATGATCTAGGATGACATCAGATTGTGAATTATTCAACCCCGCAATAGCGGCTAAACTTGCCAATATATTCTGATTATACTCGGTCTGAGTTTTATTCCCTAAGTCCAAAGTATCTGTTGGTGGGGTTTCCTTTGCTTGCTCAACTAATTCTTGTAGTCCAACTAATGGTTGATTTCTGGCAATACCTGTTAAATCCATCTCTGGTAAAGTCTTGTTTGTCAGAATATTCTCACCCCCACTTTCATTGATTTTAATATTACGAAATTGACTGGAATGGCCACTTTTTTTATCATCATCATTGATGAAAACTAAACGATCATAATTTCCGTTAAGATAGTTTCCCACATTGATAGTATAGGTTTTCCAATCATTACTGGATTTATAATCATTAAAGGCTTGATTTCCCCAGTCTTGACTACCGTAGAGTTGAAAAAGACCATCGGGATTATCAAAAACATCATCGTTATTGTCAAAACCAATTCCCTGAATTTCTCCTTTCTTGGTACTTTTAAACTCAAAAGTTAAGACAGTATTAGCCGTAATATTATAATTATTAAGGTATAAATGTTTCCAGCCAGTATTCTCAATTTTCACCTCGTTACCATCAGAGGAATAGGTAACAATTGCTTTGGCGGTATCTTGAGGGGAACTTTTACCATTGTAAACGGAAGCATTACCATAGGATTGTAGAGAAGTCGTTTGAGTGATTCCGTTAACTGTGACAGACAATTCGTTGGCGTTATAAACTTTAATATTACGAAATTGACTGGAATTGCCACTGTTTTTATCATCATCATTGATGAAAACTAAACGATCATAAGTTCCGTTAATATAGTTCCCCACATTGATAGTATAGGTTTTCCAACCATCACTAGATTTATAATCATTAAAGGCTTGATTTCCCCAGTCTTGACTACCGTAGAGTTGAAAAAGACCATTGGTATTATCAAAAACATCATCGTTATTGTCAAAACCAATCCCCTGAATTTCTCCTTCTTTGCTACTTTTAAACTCAAAAGTTAAGACAGTATTGGCCGTAATATTATAATCATCAAGGGAAAACTGTTTCCATCCATTATTGTCAATTGTCACCTCGTTACCATCAGAGGAATAGGTAACAATTGCTTGGGTGGTATCTTGAGGGGAACTTTTACCATTGTAAACGGAAGCATTACCATAGGATTCTAGAATTCCTGTTTGGGTGTTTTTGTCAACTGTTATAGCCAATTCATCGACGTTGTAAACTTTAATATTACGAAATTGACTGGAATTGCCACTTTTTTTATCATCATCATTGATGAAAACTAAACGATCATAAGTTCCGCTAATATAGTTCCCCGCCTTGATAGTATAGGTTTTCCAACCATCACTGGATTTATAATCATTAAAGGCTTGATTTCCCCAGTCTTGACTACCGTAGAGTTGAAAAAGACCATTGGTATTATTAAAAACATCATCATCATTGTCAAATCCAATCCCCTGAATTTCTCCTTTCTTGGTACTTTTAAACTCAAAAGTTAAGACAGTATTGGCCGTAATATTATAATCATCAAGGGAAAACTGTTTCCATCCATTATTGTCAATTGTCACCTCGTTACCATCAGAGGAATAGGTAACAATTGCTTGGGTGGTATCTTGAGGGGAACTTTTACCATTGTAAACGGAAGCATTACCATAGGATTCTAGAATTCCTGTTTGGGTGGTTCCGTCCAATTCTATGATAAGTTGGTTATTGCTACTATCTGGAATACCACTATCATTAACATTAATATCACTGTAAATAATATTGATCTGATTATCAGGATCAAGATAATAATTTACTAACTTAATTGAACCATTACTGCCTAACCCCAAAATCAGATCTTGGCCACTTTGGGTACTGGTAACTTCCTTGGATTTGTAGTCTAATTTTAAGGTATCTTGACTGTCTCCATAGTAAATAATATCACTGCCTGTGGTTTTGCTGGTCAGATATCCACTAATGGTATTCGCACCACTATTTAGATAAATTGTATCATTACTGCTAGAATTTATCACATTTTCTATCGTCACATCATAGGCGATCGCGGTAGCATAATCCGTCGTAGTTGTGTAAGTTATACTAAGAAGACCACCAGGATTTAAGTCGAGAGAAAATCCGCTACTTTGATAATTTAATCCCGAAAAATCTAGGGTATCCTTCCCCCCTGAATCCCAAATTGTTTGTTTGGTTCTGTTATTAGTAATAAGGGGTGAGATTCCGTTAACAGTAAATTGATCAATGTAACTACCAAAAACATAAGTATTGTCCCCAGTATTATAGTCTTTAGCCCCATATAAACTCTGTAATGCTTTAATATCAAGGGGCATATAAGTTCCCGCAGATTTCCCAGTAAAATTGTAAGTCATTACTGAGTGATCTGTATTATCTAAAGCCGCATCTAAGCCACCGTCGAAAGTATGTTGTAATCCTAACGCATGACCTAATTCATGAACAATGGTTAGATAACCATGCTTTCCAGGATCATGTTGAAAACCATTCGTATCTCCTAAACGATCATATTTGGTATTAAAATAAACGTCTCCTGATATCTTTTCAGATAAACTATAGGGAAAATTAGCATAGGCATAATTTGGACTACTCGAATTCATAAAACGGATTTGACCAAAGGTATTTGTATCAGTCTCTGTAACTTCTACAAAGTCAATATCAATAACATTTTCTAGCCAGCCAAAAATGTCTCTTATGTTTTCTTTTACAGCATTACTAACTTCTTTGATCTTCTTCTCAGTGCCATAATATGACCCTTTAAAAACGTCATCTTCATAGAAGCTATAAGTAATCTTTCGGTCATTAGATACTGACCATTCATAACCGGATAAAATACTATCCAACGGGATATCGATTGAAGATAAAGAAGTAAGAATTGCCATGAGGAATTGCTCCTTAGTTTTTAGAAGGATTAGGTAAGTGAACGCGCAGAATTATTGTTGTCAAAAACTAAGACAAACAACTGACACGAACATCATTAAATTTGTTAACTTCAAAATATAGAATCACAAAGTAAAGAAAATGGCTACTTTTGGGTTATTTCTCCTCTGTGACGATAAAAAAAACTTATAATAAAATTGATGAAAGATGAGTTTTATTTTACTCCACAAGTCATCACCAGTAATATTGCATACAACTCCAGCATTGTATATCAATTCTCCGTTTTCTGCAATAATATAAACGTTCTCAAGAGTAAGCAAGGTTTTAGGGAACATGGAAGATAGCAACAAAGTTCAACCCGAAGAAAAGGTCAAATTACCCAATCCTGGACGAAAAATGGGGGGTGGTTTACCATTAATCGAAGATTGGGCCCGTCATACTATTTCCCATGAGGGGCCCCAACTCTGGCAAACCCTACTCCACAAAAGTGCTTGTTTATCTTGTGCTTGGGGAACCGGAGGACAAAAAGGGGGTTTTACTAACGAAGTCGGAGAAACCTTACAACGTTGTGTCAAAAGTGTTGAGGCAATTTCTGCCGAACTTCAACCAGGAATTACACCCCATGTCTTTGAACAGCATTCTCTCGAAGCATTACAAAAATTCACCTCACAAGAAGCAGATAAACTGGGACGCTTAAGCTTTCCTGTAATTTTACGGGCAGGAAAGTCTTATTATGAACGTATTAGCTGGAATGAAGTCTATGATCTGGTAGAAATATCCTTTCGTAAACCGGCTGCTCGCCTTGCGTCTTATAGTTCGGGACGTTCATCAAACGAAGCCGCTTATTTGTTACAACTGATGATGCGATCGCTGGGTTCTAATAACTTAGCAGATTGTTCTGATTTGTGCCATCGTGCCTCAGCAGTGGGGTTAAAAACGGTGTTTGGGACTGCTACATCTTTTGTTAGTTTAGCAAGCTTACAAGAGTCAGATTGTGTGGTTTTGGTGGGTTCTAATGCACCCGCAAACCATCCCCGGTTAATGAATGAGTTGATTAAATTACGCGATCGCGGGGGGACAGTTATTGTCATTAACCCAGTGGAAGAAGTGGGGTTAGTTAAGTTTGCGTCTCCTGCGTTTCCCGTCAAGTCTCTCATCTCAGGATCAGATATTGCTTCTTTATTCTTAAAACCTCATCCTGGCAGTGATCTGGCCTTGTTTATCGGTATACAAAAGTCTCTCATAGAAAGAGGTTTAATTAAACAAGATTTTCTCGAAAATTATACCGAAAATTGGCAAACTGTCTTACAACAGTCTCAAGCAACTTCCTGGGAGTCTATTACAGACACTTGTGGTGTTTCTCAAGCAGACATTGAAACTGCTGCTACTCTTATCAGTAAAGCAAAAGGTGTAGTTTTTGCTTGGGCCATGGGGATAACCCAACAGGTGAATGGAGTGGAAAGCATTTTTAGTATTGCGAATACGGCCTTAATGACCGCAAATGTGGGAAAATTAGGGGCGGGATTAATGCCGATTCGTGGCCATTCTAATGTGCAAGGTTTTGGATCAATGGGAGTGACAAACAACCTGCGACAAGACATACAAGACGCATTGGAAAGGTTGTTAGGGCGATCGCTTAATTCTATTCCTGGGTATGACGCGCGATCACTCATAGATGCAGCAGATGACAAGAAGGTGGATACTTTATTATGTTTAGGGGGTAATCTTTATGCAGCAAATCCCGATTTAACCCAAGCAAAACGGGCCTTAGGAAACATTGAAACTGTTATCTATCTATCTACAAAACCCAATTTAGGTCATTTTCATGGCCTTGGGTCACAAAATACTTTAATTCTTCCGGTTTATACCAGGTTTGAAAATCCCCACCAAACCACTGTGGAATCTGGTAACAATTTTGTGCGCTTTAATGATGCAGGGAAAACTCACTTAAAAGATGCAGATTTAGTCTCAGAAGTCGATTTTATAACAGAATTAGCCCATCGTTTACTGGGAGATAGTCCCGTAAATTGGCGTAAATTACAAGACACCCGATATGTGCGTCAACTTATTTCTCAAACCATCCCAGGTTATGAAAAAATTGGGGAGATAGATGAAACTAAACAAGAATTTACGATTTCAGGACGCATTTTTACAGAACCAAAGTTTCCGACAGCATCAGGAAAAGCAATGATGCAAGAGACTCCCCTACCTATGATTAGTTTACCTAAACCCGAAGATTTTGGGGTGTCTGTTCCCTTTTCTGGAATAGTGCTTGCTTTAATTACAGGGCGCAGTTATCGTCAACATAATACTGTAGTTTATCACACTGATGATCCCTATCGAGGAATGCCTCACCGTCATTGTATTTTAATGCACCCTGATGATGTGGAAAAAGCAGGGTTAAGTAATCATCAACGGGTAACAGTGCAAGGAGACGGGGGACATTTAGAGAATATTGAGATAATTTGTGGTGCAATTAAACAAGGTGCAGCTTTAATGTTTTATCCTGAAGCTAATATTTTGATGAAAGCACATATTGATCCGCGATCGCATACTCCTGCTTATAAACGGGTTCCTGTTTTAGTTTATAAGGTTGATGAGTTGTAAAAATAACTTGACCTATTGGTATAATATTAAAGCTTTACTACCTTTAAATCAATGAATAAAGATCTTTTTGCCACTGAAGCGATCGCCCAAATTCCCAAGCTCTTAACTTTACTAGATCGTAACTCTCACAGTCCTACCTATGGCTGTTTTGATCGCAATTTTTGGCAATACAAAATCATTGATTTTCCTAGTGGAATGTCCCAAGAATTTGTCTATCCTTTGGCTTTAGCTTATCATACAAATCTCCCAAATAATCCTTTTTATCAACAACCGATTATTAAAGATTGGGTAGAGGCGGGAATTTTATATGCTGCCAAAAGCGCGCATTCTGACGGTTCCTGTGATGATTATTTTCCCTTTGAAAGAGCAGGAGGGGCGGCGGCTTTTTCTTTGCTTGCTTGTCTGGAAAGTTATCAATTATTGGGCTTAAATAATCAGCAGATAATTGACTTTTTTGTGAAACGGGCTAATTGGTTAGCTCATCATCAAGAAAGTGGGAGATTAACAAATCATCAGGCTTTAATTGTGCTATGTTTAGAGTTACTTTCTCGACTGTTAAATACTGATCAATGGAATCACCAAAAAACGAGAAGATTAGAACAGGTTTTATCCTGGCAAAATCCTGAAGGTTGGTTTCAAGAATATGAAGGTTGCGATCCAGGGTATCATACTTTAACTATATCATGTTTAGCTCGTATTTATGAATTTAATTCTGACAATAATCGCCTTAAGGATGCCATTGCAAAAGCAGTTATTTTAGCTTCTCAATTTGTGCATCCTGATGGTTCATACGGGGGAGAATATACGAGTCGTAATACTTATAATTTCTTTCCTCATGGCTTTGAATTAGTAGGCAAATGGTTGCCAGAAGCATTAAGTATTAATGATCAATTTTTAACGGGTTTAAAAAATGGGTTAGCTCCTTGTTATGCTGATGATCATATCATTGGACATCATACCTGGAATTATTTATTAGCTTGGCGAGATTTTGTTTCAGCAAGACCAGAAATTAAGCCGAGATCATCAGGACGTTTTCAATTAGAAGAAGGGGGAATAATAATTGATAGAAGGGACAATACAGAGTTATATTTAGCCTTAAATAAAGGCGGTGTATTGAAACTATTTAGAGATGATAAATTATTGGTTTCGGATACACAGTTTTCTTTACAAGTAAAAGAAAATAACAAGATTAAAAATGCCGTTGCCCACTTAGTCAGTCAACGCTATAAAGTTGAGATTGAAGAAGATAAAATCACCATTCAAGGAGCATTAGGATGGGCAAAACAGAAACAAATGACAACCATCAATTTAATGATTTTACGAGTGGTTATGTATAGTTTTGGGCGTTTCTTTCCCAACTTAATTCGTAAACTACTGCAAAAGATTTTAATTACGGGCAAAAAAGATGCTCCCTTTCAATTTTCTCGCACCCTATTATGGGAAAACGGACAATGGAAAATTACGGATGAACTTACCTCAACATCAGGAAATTGGGAACAGGTTATTGATGCAGGAATAGGTTGTGATCAAACCTCAATTTATGTGGTCATGAGTCGCACTTTTCAACGGGGACAACTGCAACCTTGGTTAGATGTAACTGATCAAATAAAACAATTAAAATCAGGGGAAAGTTTAACCTTAGAAAGAGTTTTCTAAATTAGAAGTGGTACAGGCAAGATGCCTGTTAATCAATTTTAGCTCCTAATATAAATCATCAAATATCTAAATTTCCTCTAGATGTCTAATCCTTTACAAAATTCATCTCAATTAATCATTAAGCAAAGATATCTTCCCCATTGGGAATTAGCTGGTTCAGTATATTTTGTGACATTTAAGACTTGGCAAAAACTTAAATTAAGCACTGATGCTAGACAAATTGTTCTAAATTGCTGTTTGTTTTTTGATCAAAGTATCAACTGTAAAGATGCTAGGTATCAGACTTTTATTATTGTTATTATGCCTGATCATGTTCATTGGTTGCTTCAACCTTTACCCAAAATAGATAAAACAATTTTATCTGAGACATCTGAGACAGGCAAGATGCCTGTTCCACGGGTACTGATTTCACAAAATAAGCTAGAATGTTGGTCATTAAGTAGTATTTTACATAGTGTTAAAAGCTATAGTTCTAAACAAATTCCTAAAGTAATGAAACATATTGGGACAATTTGGCAAGATGAACGATATGATCGCATAATCAGGAACAGAAGAGAATTTTTGAATACTTGGAAATATATTCAATTGAATCCTGTTAAAGCTCATCTCTCAGATACTCCAGAAAATTATCCTTATTTATGGGAAACTTTTTAGATAAACCGTGGGACAGGCATCTTGCCTGTTAATCAATTTTAAAAAAATGATATAATATTGGCATTTATCTGAGCTTATCTTTTGTCGTTTTTGATTCCTTATCACTCATCTTATGACCATCACAACCTCAACACATAATCCCTTACTAATAGGAAAAGGACTTCCCCCCTTCGACCAAATTAAACCAGAACAAGTCATTCCAGCAATGACAGAATTACTGCCAGAGTTAGACAGTAAATTAACCCATCTTGAAGCATCTGTTATCCTCAGTTGGGAAGGTTTAGTGGAACCCCTAACAGAAATCGAAGAAAAATTAACTTGGACTTGGGGAATTATCGGCCATTTAATGGGGGTTAAAAATAGTCCTGAATTACGGCAAGCTTACGAAACTGTACAACCCCAAGTTGTGGAATTTATTAACAAGCTAAGCCAAAGTAAACCCCTTTATCAAGCTTTTAAAACCCTAAAAGAAAGTTCTGTTTGGGATAGCTTAGAAAATGCTCAAAAACGCATTGTTGAAACAGCTATCAGAGAAGCAGAATTATCAGGAGTTGGGTTAACGGACGAAAAGCGGGAAAAATTCAACCAAATTCAATTAGAAATGGCAGACCTTTCTACCAAATTTTCTAACCATGTTTTAGATGCAACTAAAGCCTTTAAACTAAAATTAACGACAGAAAAAGAAGTCGAAGGTTTGCCCGCAAGTTTACTCAGTTTAGCCGCACAAACTGCCCGTACAGAAGGAGAAGAAACAGCGACCCCTGAAGCTGGCCCTTGGGTAATAACCTTAGATTATCCTAGTTATATTCCCTTCATGAAATATAGCACCCAAAAGGACTTAAGGGAGAAGGTTTATAAAGCCTCTATTTCCCGTGCATCTAGGGGAGAATTGGACAATAATCCTTTAATTGAGCGTATCTTAGAACTGCGGAAAGAACAATCACAATTATTAGGTTATGACACCTATGCAGAGGTGAGTTTAGCCCGTAAAATGGCCCCCAATGTAGAAGCAGTAGAAACCTTACTCGAAGAGTTAAGAAAAGTCAGTTATGATGCTGCTGTTAAAGACTTAGAGACCCTGAAAACCTTTGCAAAAACTGAGGATTTACAGCCTTGGGATGTAAGTTTTTGGGCAGAAAAACAACGGGAAATCTTGTTTAATTTTACTGCCGAAGAATTACGCCCTTATTTTCCTTTACCTCAAGTATTAGACGGGTTATTTACCCTAGCAAAACGTATCTTTGGGGTAACAATTATTGCAGCAGATGGAGAGGTACCCGTTTGGCAAGAAGATATACGATATTTCCAGGTCAATAATGAAGCAGGAGAAGCGATCGCACACTTTTATTTAGACCCCTATAGTCGTCCCGCAGAAAAGCGCGGAGGGGCCTGGATGAATGATTGTATTGGACGGGCAAAAATACGCCTAGAAGAACAATTTACGACCCGTTTACCCGTTGCTTATTTAATTTGTAATCAAACCCCTCCTGTTGATGGAAAACCCAGTTTAATGACCTTTGAAGAAGTAACAACCTTATTTCATGAATTCGGTCATGGGTTACAACATATGTTGACAAAAGTTGATTATCCTGGGGCATCAGGAATCAATAATGTAGAATGGGATGCGGTAGAATTGCCCAGTCAATTTATGGAGAATTGGTGTTACGATAAAGCGACTTTATTTAACATGGCCAAGCATTATGAAACGGGAGAAACCCTACCAGAACATTACTATAATAAGTTAATTGCTGCTCGTAATTATATGAGTGGTTCGGCTATGTTACGGCAACTACATTTTAGTTTCTTGGACTTAGAATTACACCATCGTTATCAACCCAATGGAAACGAAACACCGGCCCAAGTTCGGGAACGCATTGCTGAGAAAACAACCGTCATGAAACCGTTACCTGAAGACGCATTTTTATGTTCTTTTGGTCATATTTTTGCGGGGGGTTATGCAGCAGGTTATTATAGTTATAAGTGGGCAGAAGTGTTAAGTGCGGATGCTTTTTCGGCCTTTGAAGAAGCAGGGTTAGAAGATGAAAAAGCGGTTTCAGAAACAGGTAAACGTTTCCGAGATACGGTGTTAGCATTAGGGGGAAGTTTACACCCTATGGAAGTGTTTAAAGCTTTCCGAGGAAGGGAACCCAAAACGGAACCATTGTTAAGGCATAGTGGTTTATTAAAGGTAGCATAAAATCAATTAGAATAGGGTGAGTCACACTCACCCTATTAGCATTCTTTAGTTATCCACAATTCCTATTATCAAATCTGCCTAATGAGTCAAGACTTTCTTCATGAATCTCTACAAATAGATTATAGATTAAGAGCGACTTTTTTTTATAGAAAGTTATATGATTTAGGGTTCAAATATTTTCATGATGAAATATTTAAACTCATAGAAATTGCTGACACTTATAACTGGGAACAAAAAAATAATTGGGGAGTTTCTGAGACAGCATGGATGATTTTAGAAAAAAGTAAAATTCCTCAGATGGCGGTTTTTGCACATCCGAGAGTTTTGCAAGAACAATCTAAATTATCAGCTTATTATCGAAGCGTTGCTATGCTTCCTCAAAAAGCGGTGAATAAATTAGCATTTACAATTAAAAGTATAGAAGAAGGTAAAAAATTATCAGCCGATAAATCAGTGATTCTTTGCCAACTTTATAACTCCCATTCTAGCTTGATAATAGAAAGTGCTAATGAATATACACAAGATGACATTTATGCACTGATGTATGCTTCTGCTGGCGCACAAATTCAAGGTTCTTGGAATAATAAAATTGGAGAGGAAGCAGAGATTTTAACTCGAAAATTAATTATTCGTACCTTATTAGAACAGGATTTAATTGTTTCGACAATTTATAAAGAGGGGAACTCAAATACTCAATTAAATAATTTGATAGAGCAAACTGCTTTAATATCAGGTATTCGATTAAAAAATCAGACAAGTATTTTATTTTCTAGTGAACCGGATATTTCTTTTCTTAATGCTAACGGAGAATTAGTTGCCGTCATAGAAGTTAAAGGAGGCAAAGACACTGCTGGAGCATTAGAAAGATATGGTGCAGCTAAAAAAAGTTTTGAAGAAGCAAGACGTTTAAATCCAGAAGTTATAACAATATTTTTGGCAAATTGTATTACACAAGAAGTTAATAAAAGACTTAAAAGTGATGAATTAGTTACCAATATTTATGATTTAACTCAGATTGTTTCTAAGGATGAGTTTAGACAGCAGTTTGCAGTCGATATTTTAAAATTCATTAAAATAGATCTAAAAAAAAAGTAGTTAAAGTTAATTGTTCAGTCACAACTAATCAACCCATAGTCCCTTTACAGCTTAGCTTACCTTTTAATAATAATACTCCCTCAAAATCTTCTGTAATTATCTCTAATTTTTCTGATCATCAAATTTATTCTGATCAAGCAAGATTATTATTAGAAAATAAATATTCATATCTTTTTAAAGAAACTAATGAATATAATCGTAAAATAGTGAGTTATCAAGGAAATAAAGGAAAAAATATTCATGGATGGTTTAGATATAAAGAAGGATTTTCAGAAGAATTAGTTAAAAATCTTATTAATAAATTTGGCATTCAATCTAATGATACATTATTAGAACCTTTTGGCGGTTCAGGAACAACCTTATTAGTTGCTCAGTCTTTAGGAATTAATGCCATTGGGTTTGAAATTTTACCTATTTGTCATTTAATTTGGCAAGCAAAATCAAATATTAATAAATATAATTTAGAAGAATTAAACAATATTTTAAAACTAATTGAAACTCAAACACCTCAAAAGGTTGATCTGAATTTTCCTCATCTCAAAATTACTCAATCTGCTTTTTCTCAAGAGACAGAAAATGATTTAATGTTTTATACACATCAAATTACAATACTTGATATTTCTCAAGAAACAAGAATTTTACTGAAGATGTTGTTAATGAGTATTCTTGAAGAAATCAGCTATACAAGAAAGGATGGTCAATATTTAAGGTGGGATTATAGATCTGATAAAATAAAGCAAAGAAATCAAACAAGATTACAGCAAGAAAAAAAGCCTATTAAGCTTTTTGACAAAGGAGATTTGCCAACCGTCAAAGAAGCTTTCATGAAAGTTTTAAAAATAACTATTGATGATATAAATTCACTCAAAACCAGAAGTTTTATCTATGACAAAAGCTATCAAGATTTTCGGCAAGGTAGTGTTTTAGAATTATTGCCTAAAATTGAAGCTGAAAAATTTTCTGGAGTGATTACTTCACCCCCTTATTGTAATCGTTATGATTATACAAGAACCTATGCTTTAGAATTAGCTTACTTGGGAATTGATGAAATAGAAATTCGTCAACTCCGTCAAAGTCAATTATCCTGTACTGTTGAAAATCGCTCAAAATTAGAAAGTTTAGAAAATCTATATAGTTCTTTAGAACAACACAATAGATTTTTATTCTGTCAAAAAATCTTAAATACTAATCAAGTATTTGAAGAAATTAATAATGCTCTAGAAACAAGATGGAAACGAGGAGAAGTTAACAATAAAGGTATTCTTTTAATGGTTAAAAATTATTTAATTGAATTAACTTTTGTAATTTTAGAAATGTATAGAACTTGTCAGCAAGGAGCCTATGTTATTCTAGTCAATGATCTGGTAAAATATAGTGGTGAAATCATTCCGATTGATACATTTTTTACAGAAATAGCGGAAAAGATCGGTTTTTCTCCCGTTACTATCTATATTTTGCCCCAAAGAAAAGGAAATAGTAGTCAACAAATGGGTAAATTTGGACGCACTGCATTGCGAAAAAGTATTACTGTTTGGCAAAAACCTTGATCTTACACTCATCTGCGGTTAATCATCCCCTCATCTCCCTCGCACCATGATCTTTTTGCGAGAAATCATTACAATGAAAATAGTCAATTGTTAAAAAATGTTACAAAAATGAGTAAGCTCAGTTTAGACCAAATTTCCGTACAACTCGAAAGCGAAAATTCCCGCGATCGCCTATTGGCCCTTGCTTACTTACGAGAAGTATCCGCAGAAGATGCTGTCCCCCTGATCAAAAAAGTCTTAGACGATGAAATGCTACAAGTGCGATCAATGGCGGTTTTCGCCTTGGGAGTCAAACAAACAAACGAATGTTTCCCCATTCTTGTTAAACTCCTAGAGAATGACCCCGACTATGGCATTCGCGCTGATGCCGCAGGTGCGTTAGGATATTTAAGGGATCAACGGGCCTTTGAACCCCTGTCAAGAGCATTTTATGAAGATACTCAATGGTTAGTGCGCTTTAGTGCTGCCGTCTCTTTAGGCAACTTAGGAGATATCCGCGCTCAAGAGTTATTATTGCAAGCGTTAGACAGTGAGGAAACCGTCGTTAAACAAGCGGCGATCGCAGCGTTAGGGGAAATTAAAGCGATCGATGCGGTGAATGATATTTTGCGCTTTGCAGACTCAGAAGACTGGTTAATTCGTCAACGGTTAGCCCAAGCATTAGGGAATTTAAACACCGAAAAAAGCAAGTCCGCGCTGAAATTCTTGGCTAAAGACGAACATCCTCAAGTGCGTGAAGCCGCCCTATTTTCGTTACAATCCTTAGAACGGGAGACAGAGAAGTTAGTGTAATTCTCATGGTACAATTGGGTTTGTCTGTTCGCCACTTTATTAATTGAACCGAGAACAAAAACCAAGTATTCATGGACATACAAACGTTTTTAGAATTATGTGTAGGACAATGGTTTTCTCAGCGAAGTAGCTATCAATTTGAAGCGCAAAAAGCTGAGAGCCATAAATCAGAATTAACCGTAGAATTGTTCAGTGCTGAACATACAGAAGTCATGGCTATTTGTCAACAGTATGGGCTGAAACCAAACAATTCTATGATCGGACAGAAAATCAGTTGGGATAACGCTGTTGACTGGGGAAAAGCCAAACAAGGTGGCACCACAACTATTATCATAGTTCCTGATGAAAATAACCCCCAAATAGGACGAATTTTACGGGGAATAAATGCTCAACTTTCTTCATCAACAGGAAACTATAGTTTAGGACAAGATGAAGCCCTAACCTTGACTTTAGAAGGGGATAATATTCACATTGAAGAACGGTTATGGTTTGCTAGTCCTAATTTAAGACTCCGTTCCAGTTTAATTAAAGGAGCAAATGGTTACAGTCGCACGGCGTTTTATTCAGAAATTCGGAAACTACCCCCGAAAGATGCGGCCTAATTTTTAGGCAATAAATAACAATAGGAGAGCTTAAGAAATCATGCGTATTCTCATCATGGGGGGAACCCGTTTTATTGGGGTTTATTTGACCAAAGAATTAGTTAAACAAGGTCATGAGGTGGTCTTATTTAACCGAGGAAATAAACCCGCACCCGTCCCAGGTATTCAACAAATTAAAGGCGATCGCACTGATGTAACTCAACTCAAAGAGAAGTTAGGATCAGAAAAATTTGATGCTGTTTTTGATAACAATGGCCGGGAATTAAGTGATACTCAACCTTTAGTTGAAATCTTCAAAGATAAGATTAAACACTTTGTTTATGTTAGCTCAGCAGGGGTTTATTTAAAATCCGATCAAATGCCCCATATTGAAGGGGATGAAGTTGATCCTAAAAGTCGTCATAAAGGGAAATTTGAGACAGAAACTTACTTAGAAAAAGCAGGAATTCCTTGGACATCCATTCGTCCTACTTATATTTATGGCCCCCAAAATTATAATGATTTAGAGGCTTGGTTTTTTGATAGAATTGTCAGAAATCGCCCCATTCTTATTCCTGGTAACGGCTTACATTTTACTCAATTTGGCCATGTTCAAGACTTAGTAATATCTATGGCCTCTGTGTTAGGAAATCAACAAGCGATCGGGCAAATTTATAATATTTCAGGGGAGCGTTATGTTACCTTTGATGGGTTGGCCCGCGCTTGTGCGGTTGCGGCCGGTAAATCCTCTGATGAAGTAAAGATTGTTCATTATGATCCTAAACAATTTGACTTTGGTAAAAAGAAAGCTTTTCCCTTAAGAATGCAGCACTTTTTTGCGGATATTCATAAAGCTTTAACTGAATTAAATTGGCAACCTAAATATGATTTAATTACAGGGTTAAAAGACTCCTTTGACAATGATTATTTAGCCTCAAATCGTCATAAAAATGACATAGATTTCTCCTTAGATGAGATCATTTTATCTGATCAAAGATAAAAGTTTGTAAGGTGAGTATTGCCCACCCTACCCCTTACTAAATTACGGCATAAATGGTTTCTTTTTGCGGTAGCTTGTTTAAGCGATCGCCTGGCCCATCTTTGCCCCATAATGGTATAGAATCAAATGGAATTACTAAGGCTTGTTGATTTGTCGTAATTAGGGTAAATTCTTGGCCTTTTTTGGCTAAAATCATCCCGACTAAACTATCATTTTTCTGGGTAAATTGTAGAGCTTGAGTGCCAATATCTCCCAATTTAGTGATTCTTAAATCTGTTAGTCTTAACCGTTTACCATAACCCAATTGAGAGACTAATAAAAGGACTTGATTACTATTGAGGGTGACACAGCTAACAATGGCCTCATTATAGCGTAATTTAAGGGCTTGATTTCCTTGAGCATTACGGCCCATAGTGGGAATTTGTTCATCAGTAATAGGAAACCGTAAAACACGGCCCCCAGAGGTAGCAATGGCTGTTTCTTGTCCTTCTGTTGTGGGACAAATATAATTGAGAAAATCCCCTTCTTTGAGTTTAATTAAGACTAAACCTCGATTGGTTAACTCGGTTAATTCTGACTGTTTAATTCGTTTAATTTTGCCCTGTTGTGTCAGTAATAATAAGTCTTGATTTTCTGTGGTTTCTGGTAAGAAGAAAACAGACACAACTTTCTTCGCGTCTCGTTGTGCGCTTTTGGGTAATAAACTCAGTAAGGGAATAGATTGAATATCAATCGGAGGAACATCTTGAACCGCCACAGGATAAGCTTTTCCTGTATCAGTTATTGCCACAAATTGTTCTCTCTCTTGAATGGGTTCACTATAAATAGGTCTATTGTTTTCAGTAACTTTACTATTAGGAGAACCCCAGGCAATTGTTCCCTGATGAGTCATTTCTAAAATGGCATCTTTAGGAGGAGTTTGGGGTGTAAATAGGGTTAAAGGTTGACTGGGTTGGGGCTGAGATTTTTCAGGTTTGGGAGTGGATTTTTCAGCCTTATCTATTGCCGTTTTTTCTGATTCTGCTTTGGTTGTTTTGCCTTTGGTGGGAGTGGGTTTAATGATACGGGTGCGTCTTGCATCTCCGTATTTTCGTTTCAGCGATCGCAGTTCTTTTTTTAACCCTTTCAATAACTCTTGACGATCATTTAGTAGGGTTTCTAACTCATTGATTTTCCCTTGTAACGCCTCATATTCAGCCTGTAATTTTTGCCGTTCTAACCCCGTTAAACGACGCATGGGCATAGCTAAAATCCCGTTAGCTTGAGCATCACTAATATTTAATTCTGCTTGAAATCTCACTTTTGCTGTGGTGCCATCCGCCGCATTTCGTAAAATATCAATCACGGCATCTAAATTATTCAGAGAAATTAATAACCCCTCCAAAAGATGCAAGCGATTTTGACATTCTTGTAATTCGTGACGGTATTGACGGGTTAAGGTTTGTTCCCGAAACTTCAAAAATTCTTCTAATAATTGACGGAGGGATAATTGACGAGGTTGGTTATCAACTAAGGCCAATAAAATTGCCCCAAAATTACTTTGTAAAGCCGTTTGTTTATATAAAGCTTTTAAAACCCCTTTCGTCGTTGCATCCCGCTTTAATTCAATTACCACCCGCATTCCCGTGCGATCGCTTTCATCCCGCAGATCGGCAATACCCTCTAACCGTCCCTGGTTAACCAAATCGGCAATTTTTTCAATCCAAGCGGACTTATTTACCTGATAGGGCAATTCTGTGACGATAATTGCCGTTCGTTCCTTGCGTCGTTGTCGTCCCACGTTGAGGGTTTCAATGCGTGTCACCCCCCGAACAGGAATAATGCCTTTGCCACTACTATAAGCTTCTTGAATGCCCTGGGTTTCGATAATTTCCCCCCCTGTGGGAAAATCTGGTCCAGGAATAATCTTCCATAATTTCTCATCAGATAGATCAGGAGTATCAATCAAAGCAATTAACCCATCTACCACTTCCCCTAAATTATGGGGCGGAATATTGGTGGCCATTCCCACAGCAATGCCAGTACAGCCATTGAGTAATAAAATGGGTAATTGAGCCGGGAGAACGACGGGTTCCTGTTGAGAATTATCAAAATTGCTACTAAAATCAACGATCGCCTCGCTGATCTCACTCAACATTCCTTGATCGGCAATAGGAGAAAGTCTGGTTTCGGTATAACGCATGGCCGCAGGGGGATCATTATCCACCGAGCCAAAATTTCCGTGACCCGCTAATAAAGGGTAACGACTCGAAAAGTCTTGTACCATGCGAACCAAGGCATCATACACCGATTGATCGCCGTGGGGATGATATTTTCCCAAGACATCTCCCACCACACGAGCGCATTTACGAAAAGGGCGATCAGGGGTTAATCCTAACTCGTGCATGGCGTAGAGAATGCGACGGTGAACGGGTTTGAGTCCATCCCGCACATCTGGCAGGGCCCGTCCCACAATGACGCTCATGGCATACTCTAAATAGGAACGTTGCATCTCTGCGTGTAACGCGGTTGGAATAATTTCACCTGTTCCTAAGAGTGTTTGTTGTTTGGCCATGAGTCTTCCTTTCCTATTACATAAATCATGATAGGGATTTATGTCCTGTTTCTCCATAAAAACGGGGACATCACCATGCTATATGCCTAGATGTAGCACAGTTAAGACATTTTAGCAGAAGGCATCAGATCAGAAGCCCCACCGATACCGATCCGTAGCGGTGGGTTAGTTCACGCCTCATTAATCTTAAACAGCGACATCAGCCCGTTTATAAGCCTCATCTAACACTTCTGAGAGGGTTGGGTGAGTATGGATATTAAAGGCTAAATTCTGCACTCTTTGACGTTGGGCGATCGCATTGGCGGCTTCTTGAATTAAGTCTGAGGCATGGATGCCAATAATATGCACCCCTAAGACTTCCCCGTTATCTTTGCGGTAGATCACCTTAGCAATGCCATCGGTTTCCCCTTCTGCAAGGGCTTTAGAATTGCCTTTAAAGTAAGCTTTGACGCTTGAAACCTCAAACCCCTCTTTTTCCCCTAATTCGAGGGCTGCGGGTTCCGTTAAACCGACATAGCTAATTTCAGGATGGGTAAAAGCAGCGGCCGGAATACTGCGATAGTCTATGGTTTTCTCCCGTCCACAAATATTCTCAATGGCGATCACCCCTTGGCCTGATGCTGCATGGGCTAACATCATTTTACCGGTTGCATCTCCGACGGCCCAAAGATGGGGGACAGGTTGACCATCCCGTAATACTTCCATTTTGTCATTGACAGGGATAAAACCGCGATTGGTTTCAACCCCAATGTTTTCTAAGCCTAAATTTTTGGTGGCAGGAATGCGCCCTGTGGCGACTAAACAAGCGTCTACCTGTAAAACATCGATCACTTCTTTGGTTTTGGCATCCGTTAATTCAATGGTAACGGGTGCGCCTGGGGTTATTTTTGTGGCAAAAACACCGGAATAGGTTTCAATATCACGGGTTTTAATTAAGACTCGTTCGGCAATTTTGGAGATTTCGGGATCAAATCCTGGCATTAAGGTGTCTAAGGCTTCAATCATGGTGACTTCACACCCTAATGCGGTATAAATATCAGAAAATTCCAGGCCAATATAACCACTGCCAATGATAGCGATCCATTGGGGTAAGGTTTCTAATTTTACGGCTTCGTCACTGGTAAAGACCGTTTTATGGTCGATTTCAACACCGCGAGGCACAAAAGGCACTGATCCCGGACAAAGCATAATATCTTTGGCGGTGATAATTTTTTCCCCATTATCAGTTAAGACGCTGACTTTTTGACTATCAACCACTTTTCCCCAACCGTGAATAGTTTCTACCTTGAGACGTTTTAAACTATTGGTGAGATCACCCCGAATTTTATTGACTAAATTGGTGGCATGATCCGCGATCGCTTCCCGTTGAAATTGCACCCCGCCGATGGCAATGCCTAAACTGTTAAGATGGTGAGCATCTTGTAATTCTCTAACTCTTCCTGATGCTGCTAATAAGGCTTTTGAGGGAATACAACCTCGGTTAACACAAGTTCCTCCCATGTCTTTCGCTTCGATGATCGCGGTTTTCAGTCCACATTTAACCGCGTGTAAAGCCGCACCATGGCCCCCGACTCCTGCACCGATAATGATTAAATCATAATCAAATTGATCACTCATTAGACTTTTTCCTTAACTTCTTGATAATTCTTTCTCATCGTAAAAATTTTACTCTAAAAGTAAACCAATTTTTAAAATATTTTCAAGTGAACAGAACTTACTTACTGCCCCTCTCTGTAGGGGTAATTCATGAATTACCCCTACTTATCCACGATTAATTATTAACTAATTTGACAAACAATGGGCGTTCCTGCTGCATCAAGTTCTTGACAAATAAACTTTTTAAGGACTTGAAGTACAATTAAACCGCCATCTTTTAACCATTGGGGTGCGCTTTCTTCCATTTCTACCCGATAAACACAATCAGCCCTAATTGTCCATTCAGCAATTTTTTCTGCCTTTTCAGCTTCAATGCCTCGATAAATTAGTTGATTTTTTAGCCACTCCCGACTATTGTTTGACAGAAAAATCACTCGAATTGAACAATGTTTAACATATTTCTCTTGAGGGGTTCCAAAAGATAAGATGCCTACTAAAAGATAGAGAAATTCCCTGGCAACAAAATCCAGTGATTTAGCTTCTAAAGCTAAGGTAAAATCACTCATGGAAATATCACAACTTCCCTCACGACAACGGGCATTTACATTAGTATCAATGACTTGAACAGCTTTATCAATTAGATCTTTTACATCTTCATAAGTAGGGGATAATTCATCAAAAAATGTAAAAGTATTTCTTAATACTTGAGCAATGACATCCCTTGGCAGTTCAACAAAACTGATCATAATAGTTGACCTAATTCTTTTTTACTGTATTCTGGTTTCTTTTCAGTTTATCTATTTTGTTTTGAAGTTTTCCTTGATAAGCTCATTATAGCAATTTTTTTAGGTTGTTATCTTGCTTAAATAGTCAACCTTGTGCATAGCACAATTTATGATTTTTTGAATCCTTCAATAAGTTGATTTTTGTGGACTATCATCAATAATTTTAAAGTTTCTTGTCAGAACTGTTACATATTTTATGATAAAATCCCTGAGATGCTTAAAGATAGCTGAAAGAATATTTACCTCAAAATTTCTGTTAATCTTGTTACCCTTTCATCCTAAAATGAAAAGGTATGAGTAAATTTTAATCAGGCTAAGCAATCTATGTTAATCCAACTCTCAAAAGGACAACTAGAAATCACCTATTTGGCAACCCTTGAAACCCTCAATAACACAGAAAATCAAGAAGATCAAGAGGTCAAGAATGGGTTAACTAAATGCCCAAAAACTTTACCATCAAAATACTTCTATGATGCTCGTGGTTCAGAATTATTTGAGCAGATTTGTGAGTTACCTGAATATTATCCAACCCGTACAGAAGCTTGGATTTTACAGGAATATGCGAAGGAAATTGCTCAGATTACGGGAGCTTGTGAACTGGTAGAATTAGGTAGTGGTAGTTCGACCAAAACGCGCCTTTTATTAGATGCTTATCAAACTCAAGAAGAACTATGCAAATATGTGCCAATTGATGTTAGCGAAAGTATTTTAAAAGATAGTGCTATACAATTACAAAAAGACTATCCTAGTTTACAAATTCAAGGGTTAGTCGGCACTTACAATCAAGCTTTAACCCAATTAAAAGCTACTTCTTTGCCAGGGCGAATGATTTTTTTCTTGGGCAGTTCTATTGGTAACTTTAGTCCGTCTGACTGCAATCACTTCTTAAATAAAATCACAGAAGTTTTAGAAATAGGGGACTATTTTTTATTGGGAATTGATTTACAAAAACCTCAATCAATTTTAGAGGATGCTTATAATGATAGTCAAGGGGTAACAGCAGCATTTAACTTAAATATGCTCTCTCATTTAAACCAAAAATATCAGGGAGATTTTGATCTCAATTTATTTGCTCATCAAGCAATTTATAATACAGAAGAAAATCAAATTGAGATGTATTTAATCTCTCAACAAATACAAGTTGTCAACTTGAAAAATCTGGACTTAACAGTTAAACTAGAAAAAAATGAAATGATTTTGACTGAAATTTCCCGTAAATTTAATCTAAATCAAGTGAAAAAACAGCTTGAAACTAAAGGACTAAAAACGATTAAAATATTTACCGATCCTCAAAATTGGTTTGGTTTAATTCTCTGTCAAGTAATAAAATAAAGTAGGGTGGGCAATGCCCACCCATTGAAATCAATCAATATTGTTACTAAATTTATGCAAAGAAAAATAATGAATAATCTCAAATCTAACTTACCTTTTGTTCTGAATGATTGTTCCGAAGAAACAATTCTTACTTACTTTCAAAATACTTGGCAATTAGAAGATATTCTGCTAAAAAGTATTCAAAATGAAGAAACTTTTTATATTAATCCCGATCCCTTAAGAAATCCATTAATTTTTTATTTAGGCCATTCAGCAGTATTTTATATTAACAAATTAATCAGTGTTGGGTTATTAGAAAAACGTCTTAACCCTGACTATGAAATACTCTTTGAATTAGGGGTTGATCCAGATAATGCAGAACAACTTAATGCAGCGATCACAAATATTAATTGGCCCAAAGTAGAAACAGTTTGGGACTATCGTAACCAAGCTTATCATACCATTATAGAAGTCATTAAGAATACCCCTTTAAACCTTCCCATTCACCAAAATCATCCCCTTTGGGGACTCATGATGGCCATAGAACATCAACGCATTCATTTTGAAACTTCTTCTATGTTAATTCGACAACTTCCTGTCGAAAAATTGAAACAACCTCAAGGTTGGCAATATGCACCTTCTCAGGGTGTTCCTAATGATAATAAGATGATTTTAGTGCAAGGTGGCACAGTTAAACTAGGGAAATCTGAAGATTTTCCTCTTTATGGTTGGGATAGTGAATATGGCGATCGCTTTGTTAATGTTGAGTCATTTTTTGCCAGTCAATCTCTGATTACGAATGCAGAATTTAAGGAATTTGTCAATAGTAATGGTTACGAAAATCAAGAATATTGGGATGAAAAATCTTGGCAATGGAAACAAGAAAATAATGTCAAACATCCCAAATTTTGGCAGATTGAAAACAATAATTATCACTATCGAGCGATGTTTGATAATCTAGAATTACCCTTAGATTGGCCCGTAGAAGTCAATTATTATGAAGCCATGGCCTATTGTCGCTGGAAGGGGTCAAAAACACGCTTAATGAGTGAAGCAGAATGGAATTTAGCCACCTATGGAGCAATCGAAAATCAGACCCCATTAGAGATAGAAACGATTCATAATTATAATCTTAATTTAAAATTTGGTTCACCCAGTCCTGTCGGGTTATTAAAAACCGCAGAAAGTGCTTCTGGACTTTGGGATTTACGGGGCAATGTTTGGGAATGGTTAGAGGAGACGTTTAATCCATTACCAGGGTTTAAACCCCACTTTTTATATGAAGATAATGCTGCTCCATTTTTTGATAATAACCATAAAATGATGTTAGGAGGAGCTTGGGTAACACAGGGAACAGAAGCCTTAAGATTTTATCGTAATTGGTTCCGTCCTAATTTTTATCAACACGCAGGGTTTAGAATTGTTCAAAATCAATCCTAATTAAATAATCCCGGCTCTATCGAACCTAGGATGTAAAACGATTAAAAATTACAGGCTTAAACCCGATCGGGTTAAGCTATAGGAACTAACCCTGGCTACCCAGGCTTAAAATTAGGCTGTGTAGACAGCCTTTGCGCTTATAGAATAAGGCTTTAGCCTGTATTCATTTATTAATTTTACATGGCAAGTTCGGTAGAACCATAATCCCTAGGGGCAATGCTCCTGTGCTTGCCCCAAAAAAAACATTATTTTTTACTTTTCTTTGCCTTTTCTTTGGCCCGTTTTGCCTCAGCTTTAGCCTCTTTTTCAGCCACTAATCTCTCCTGTTCAGCCTTTTGTTTTTCCTCTTCTAATTTTTCGAGATAATAATGATAATTGCCTGGATAAACGATTAATTCACCGTCTCGAATTTCCACAATTTTATTGGCAACTTGGGAGATGAAATAACGATCATGGGACACAAACAAAAGAGTGCCATCATATTTCGATAAAGCTTCTTCAAGCATTTCTTTTGCAGGAATATCAAGATGGTTTGTTGGCTCATCCAGAATCAATAAATTAGCGGGTTCCAGTAACATTTTAACTAAGGCAAGGCGGGCTTTTTCCCCTCCACTTAACCCTTCAACTTTCTTGAAAACCGTATCACCACTAAACAAAAATTGACCTAATAATGACCTTACTTCCACATTTTTCCAGTCAGGAACCTCATCATGAATCGTATCCATAACGGTTTTAGATAAATCTAAGGCTTCCGCTTGGTTTTGCTCAAAATAACCAGGGATAACATTATGTTTGCCGAATTCAATCGTTCCTTCCGTGGGTTTTTCTGTCCCCATCATTAAACGGAGTAAGGTGGATTTTCCTGCCCCATTGGGCCCTAATAAAGCAATGCGATCGCCCTTTTCAACTAATAAATTAGCTCCTAAAAATAGGATCGCTTCATTATAAACATGAGCTAAATTTTTAATGATTACTACCTCTCGTCCACTTTTGGGAGCAGGAGGAAACTCAAATCTTAGGGTTTTCGGGCCGGAAATTGGAGCCTCGACAAGTTCAATTTTTTCTAATTGTTTTTCGCGGCTTTTTGCCTGGGTACTACGGGTTGCACTGGCACGGAAACGATCAACAAAGGTTTGTTGTTTTTCTAGTTCTTTCTGTTGCCTTTGATAAGTGTTTTCTTGAATCTCACGACTTAGGGATTTTTGTTGTAGGTAATCTGAATAATTGCCGATGTAAGTAGTCGAAACTCCCCGTTCCGTTTCAATAATTTTAGTACAAATGCGATCTAAAAATTCCCGTTCATGAGAAACAATAATCATCGGAATATTGAGATTTTTGAGATACTTTTCTAACCACTCAACTGTTTCTAAATCAAGATGGTTTGTCGGTTCATCTAAGAGTAATAAATCAGGCTCTTGCAGGAGAATTTTTCCTAAACTCATCCGCATTTGCCAACCGCCACTAAACTCACTAACCAGACGTTCTCCATCTTCAAGTTTAAAGCCCATTTCGGGTAACATTTTCCCGATAATTGCATCGAGTCCATAGCCGTCTAAGGCTTCAAATTCCCGTTGAAAGCGGTCTAATTTCTTAATTAACTTATCTAATTCATCCCCTTCGGCTGTTTCAAGCAAATGGTGTACTTTGGTTAATTCATCTTGTACTTGATTTGCTTGGGTAAACACCGTCCAAAATTCTTGGGTAACGGTGCGGGTTGGCTCAACTTCAAATTCTTGGGTGAGATAACCAATTTGTAAACTGGTAGGCCGAATAATTTTCCCCGACGTAGGCTCTACGTCTCCTTTGATAATTTTAAGTTGGGTTGATTTTCCGGCTCCATTGGCTCCTACTAATCCAATGCGCTCTCCTGGGTTGACTTCCCATGAGACATTTTTGAGAACTTCGGCTGTCGGGTAAATTTTACTGATGTTTTCCAGTCGTAGCATTGAATTTATTGTATGAGTCTGTTTCTATGACTATATCCGAATTACTTTTTTCGAGCAATAGGGGTGGCTTTAATGGTTAGTTGACTGCCTGATTCTGCGATGTCAATTTGATCGATAATATATACCATGTCTTGAGATTGATTGATTAAATTTTGCCAGGCTTCATCGCTTACAATATCTTGTAGGTTTAATAAGGCTGTTTTGGCTCCAGGAACTAAACTCAAAGCGGTTACAGGGATATCTGACCAAGTTTGTTGCCCTTCTCTGGGGCGAGCTTTTGCGGGAAATTTTCGACAATTTGGCTCCCGTGGTTGACAAATCACCGTATTATTCAGGGGGATTAAAACCCCTGATTCAAATTTAATGCTTTTAATCTCTGAGAGAGGAATTCCTTTCGTAAAACCCCCAAAGGCAATAATCAAACTTTTTTCATTCAAATTAATAAAATCTCCTGATGTCATTCCTCCTGAATTGAGAGAAACTAAGGTGAAATCTGGTAAGGCAATCTGAATGGATTCCTTAACATTTTTATGGGTTTGTTTCTGATTAATTACTGAATTTGATTCGATCTGATGGGCTAAATTAACCCTAGGAAGACTGATAATTTCTAACAGGATTAAACTGGCTAAAAGGTGTTTCATGGTTTAATTCTTTACACTCACAGGATAGATCAGAAACTAAGCAATTTTTGAGAGAATTTACGGAAATTTGTTACGTTTTTTTATTGTATAGCCTTTCTTAAGAAATTCTGCCATAGATTGTTACTTTTTCCAGATTCTGAGGAACATTAAGGGTAAGATTGACTAGGTTTTGAATCATTGTGAGTAAAACATTTAAACTATCTTTACTGAAAGGCTTACCCTTTCCCTGGTTAGGCGATCGCCAACTCATCGATAACAAGGTTCATCATTCTGTTTACAATAAGACAAAACGCCTGATTGACATTATGGGGGCAATTATCGGACTGATCTTAACAGCTATTTTAGCAATTCCCATCTTTATTGTTATTCAATTTGATGATCCTGGCCCTATTTTATATCGTCAAACTCGTTGCGGTTTACGAGGTAAACCATTTCAAATTTGGAAATTTCGTTCAATGATTATTAATGCTGATCAGCAAAAACATTTAATTAAAAATGAAGCTAAGGGCCATATTTTTAAAAATAGTAAAGATCCGCGTATTACTAAAATTGGTAAATTTCTCCGTCGTAGCAGTTTAGATGAATTTCCTCAATTTTGGAATGTTTTAACGGGAGAAATGAGTTTAGTGGGAACTCGTCCCCCAACGCCTGATGAAGTTGAAAAATATCAACCTCATCATTGGCAACGACTACAGGTTAAGCCAGGGTTAACGGGAGAATGGCAGGTGAATGGGCGATCTACAGTGATAAATTTTGAAAATGTGGTTAAGCTAGATTTAGATTATCAAGAGAAATGGTCAGTTGTTTACGATCTTAAATTAATTGTTCAAACAATTATTGTGGTTTTAAGTTGTCGGGGTGCTTGTTAATAATTAAATATTATCTTAAGTTTATGGGAGAATATCAATTCTAGGTAAAAAGTTAATTTTTGTTCTAGGTTTAAGTATGAATCTTCCTAACATAATCACTATCTCTCGCTTATTGGGACTGCCTTTTCTTTTCTACTTCTTAGAAAACCCAACTGTTTCCCATCGTTGGATTAGTTTAACTATTTTTCTCGTCGCTGCTTCCACTGACTGGGTAGATGGATATTTAGCCCGAAAATTGAACCAAGTTACGGAATTGGGCAAATTTCTTGACCCTTTAGTGGATAAATTATTGGTACTCGGCCCCTTATTAAGTTTAATCCCTTGGCAACAAGTTCCGGCCTGGGGTGTCTTTTTAATTTTAAGCCGAGAAATTGCGATCGCCGGATGGCGTGTCAACCCCAAACTGACGGGAAATAACACCATTCAAGGGGCGAATCTCTGGGGTAAACTAAAAACAGTCAGTCAGATAACCGCCATTGCGTTATTGATCGCCCCTCTGCCCTCAACCTGGGAAACCCTTTCTCTGATAGTCTTTTGGCTGTCTGTGATCTTAACTTTAGTTTCTGGCGTTATCTATCTTCTTCCTGTAACTCCCCCAGAAAAGATAAACTAGAAATGTTAAGAAATCATGATCAAATATGACTGAGACAGCAACTGCGATCGCAAGGAAAAACTACGATGTCATCATTATTGGTTCAGGAATGGGAGGGTTAGTCACTGCCACCCAACTCGCTGCCAAGGGGGCCAAGGTGTTAGTCTTGGAACGGTATTTAATTCCTGGGGGAAGTGCCGGATATTTTGAACGAGAAGGATATCGGTTTGATGTGGGGGCATCAATGATTTTTGGCTTTGGAACTCAAGGCACTACCAACCTTTTAACTCGCGCTTTAGAGGCGGTTAATGTCGGTTTAGAAACCATTGCCGATCCTGTCCAAATTCATTATCATTTACCTGACGGTTTAGATCTCAAAGTTCATAAAGATTATGAAAAATTTATCCAAGAATTAACGGATAAATTTCCCCAGGAAAAAGTTGGAATTCGTCGCTTTTATGATGAATGTTGGCAAGTCTTTAACTGTCTCAATGTGATGGAATTACTATCCTTAGAAGAGTTGGGATACTTGATGAGAGTATTTTTTCAACATCCTTTGGCTTGTTTAGGATTAGTGAAATATTTACCACAAAATGCCGGAGATATTGCCCGTCGTTATATCAGCGATCCTCAACTTTTAAAATTCATTGATATGGAATGTTATTGTTGGTCAGTGGTTCCTGCTGACAAAACTCCCATGATCAATGCTGGAATGGTCTTTTCAGATCGCCATTATGGGGGTATTAATTATCCAAAAGGCGGGGTAGGAAACATTGCCCAAAAGTTAGTAGAAGGGTTGGAAAAAGCAGGGGGAGAAATTCAATATAAAGCCCGTGTTACTAATATTTTAATAGAACAAGGTAAAGCCGTTGGAGTTAAATTAGCCAATGGTCAAGAATATCGAGCAAAACGCATTGTTTCTAATGCGACTCGTTGGGATACCTTTGAAAAATTATTACCCAAAGAAGCGATGCCAAAAACTGAGCAAAAATGGCAGCAACGCTATCAACAATCTCCTAGTTTTTTGAGTTTACATTTAGGAGTCAAAGATGATGTTTTACCTCCAGGAACGGAATGTCATCACATTTTATTAGAAAATTGGGAAACCATGGAAGAGGAACAAGGAACTATTTTTGTCTCAATTCCTACCCTACTCGATCCTAGTTTAGCCCCACCAAATCATCATATTATTCATACATTTACCCCCAGTTGGCTGACAGAATGGCAAGGTCTTTCACCCCAAGCTTATAACCAGAAAAAAGAAGTCGCTGCGAGTCATTTAATTGAACGGTTAGAGAAGATTTTTCCTGGATTAATCGAGGGGTTAGACTATCAAGAAGTAGGAACCCCTCGCACCCACCGACGCTTTTTGGGACGAGATCAGGGGACTTATGGGCCCATTCCTCGCCACAAGTTGCTAGGGTTGCTAGGAATGCCTTTCAATCGTACTGCGATTCCTGGCTTATACTGTGTTGGGGATAGTACCTTTCCTGGTCAGGGGTTAAATGCTGTCGCTTTTTCTGGTTTTGCTTGTAGTCATCGCATTGCCGTTGATTTAGGATTATAAAAATACCTCCTAAGTAAGCCTAATTTTTGTTACATTTCTTTGCGTTTTCTTGCGTGAATTTACCGTTGAATATTGAGCAGTTATTATTGATGATGGTTATATATTGGTAAATGCTCATGCTATCATCCTGAAAGAATCCCTTGCAGCTAAAATTTAGATAAAAATGTCTAAGTTTAGATAGTTTTTATTTTGATTAAATTAGCAAAATAATTGTCTTAGAAATTATTTGATTTATCCCTAACTTTTCAAAAAGTAGTGCCAGTAAAATGCCCAATTCTTTAAAATCTAAGCAACTAGGAAAAATCCTGATCCAAACAATTTCAAATTCATCAGATTCCTCGATCATCTTAGAAGAAATTACCAAGGTTATTGTCAAGAATTTTTCTGTAGATTTTTGTCTTATTATTATTGGTATTGATGAGTTAAACCCTCTCAATTATAAGGCATTTTTAAAAGAAACTCAACTAACAATTTCCTCTCAAATTATTTTAGAATTAATGTCTCAACCTGCAATTACTAAAATACTAAATGATTCAAAAATTCAATCAATTAATAGTCCTCAAAATCATAATTCAAGACTAAACTGTAGCTTGTTTGAGGAAATAAATGTACAATCTTTACTGGGAATAGCAACGAATTTTCAAGGGAATCATAATGGCATCATTTTACTAGGAAAAACCCAAGATTATACCTGGACTCAAACAGATAAAAAACTTTTTAAAGAAGTTGCAGATATTGTAGCGATCGCCTGTCATTTAATTCAATTAAACTTATCTAATGATAATTTATCAGTCCGAGATTCTAATTTTTCTTTGAGTAATATTCCTCAATTATTAGAAGAAAACCCTATCCTTAGACTTTGGTGGGAAACAACCAGGAAACAATTAGAAAGACAGTTAGAATGGAACAAACAACTCATTTATAATATGATTACGAGTATGAGCGATCAAACTCGTAATCCATTGGCGATACTCAAGATGGGAATTACCATGTTACGCAAGCGAGAATTATCACCAGATGACTTACAAAAACGATTAGATATTTTAGAAGAACAATGGGAAAAACTGAATGAAATCAATGAAAAAATTCTGCAACTTAAAAATCTCAAATCTCAGACATTTACCCTGACTCCAAGATTACTTAACCTAGAGACTCTTATTAATGAAATTGTCACCCCTTATCGTAGTAAATGGCAAGAAGATAAGCGAATATCTCTTAATTTACTGGTTGAGTTTGAAAAAAAGTTACAGCCAGAAAATTCCCAGACAACTTTGAGAGAAATTTATACAGATGAGGAACATTTAAGAATCGTATTACAGGAATTGTTAATCAATGCCGGTAAATTTTCTCTATCTGATTCTACTGTATCTCTCATCATTAATCAAGAAAATTCTATTCATGATCCTAAAATCATTATAAGTATTGCTAATATTAGTCACTGTATTTCTCAGAAAAATTTGACTTATCTTTTTGATCCTTTTTATCGTGAACAAATTGTTATTGATACCGCTATTCCTGGTATTGGACTCGGTTTAAGCATTATTAAAGATCGGGTTAAACTTCTCAAGGGAACCATTAAAGTTGATTGTGTCCCCACAGATACCCCTGAACATTGTAAAATTATCTTTAGACTGATTCTCCCTCAGTCTTTATCCTCACAGCAATCCTAAGGTTTTATGCTTACGAAAAGTGCATCGTCTCAGTCGCTGCGCTGGCAACGTTCCAATAATTCTCCCCTAACAAGACAATGGGAAATTTCTACCATTACGCTACAATTTCTGTTAGGCTTCTTTTGGGATAAACTGCTAAGAAATAATTCATCTCGACAAAGACATAAACGGGCAAAATGGCTAGTTAAAAATTTGCTACAATTAGGGCCAACATTTATTAAAATTGGGCAGTCTTTGTCAACTCGTGCTGATTTAATTCCCTTAGAATATATCCAAGAATTAAGTCAACTTCAAGATCGAGTGCCTCCCTTTAGTTCTGAAGAAGCGATCGCAGTTATTGAAGCAGAATTAGGTAAACCTGTTTATGATTTATTTGAATCCTTTGAAAGCGACCCTTTAGCCTCAGCTAGTTTGGGACAAGTTCACCGAGCTATATTATATACAGGGGAGGAAGTGGTTGTCAAAGTACAGCGACCTGGGTTAGAAAGAATTTTTAATTTAGATTTTGAAGTAGTTCATCGTTTAATTCGTTTTCTGACTCGTTACTTTTCTGATTTTAAAAAGTATGATTTAGAGGCAATTTATGAGGAGTTTTTTGGGCTTTTATTCCAAGAAATAGATTATATTCATGAAGGGAAAAATGCCGAAAGATTTCGCAATAATTTTAGAGGTTATTCTCAAATTATCGTCCCTAAAGTTTACTGGAAGTATAGCACAAAGAAAGTGTTAACCTTAGAATATTTACCAGGGATTAAAATTGATGATCGTGCTGCTTTAGAAGCGAATAACATTAACTTAGACCGGATTATTCAATTAGGAATTTGTTCTTATTTAAAACAACTCTTATTAGATGGATTTTTTCAATCCGATCCCCATCCTGGTAATATGGCAGTGAGTCAAAGGGGAGACTTGATATTTTATGATTTTGGCACCATGGCCGAAGTCAAAACCTTTGCTAAAGATCAGATGATACAAACCTTTTTTGCTGTCTTAAAAAAAGATACAGACAAAGTGATTGAAACCTTGGTTTATATGGAGTTAATTGAACCTTTAAATGATATGACCCCAGTGAAGCGAATTGTGGCGTTTCTCTTAGATAATTTTCGAGATAAACCTGTAGATGTTCGGGCCTTTGAACAAATTAGTGATGAAGTATATTTAATGTTCAAAAGTCAACCTTTTCGTTTACCTCCACAAATGACATTTATCCTCAAATCTTTGACAACTTTGGATGGTATTGCACGGGCCTTAGATCCCCAATATAATTTATTAGAAGCGAGTCAACCTTTTGTCAAAAGTTTAGCCTTAAGTGGTAGTCGGGGAAGTTTGGTGACTGCTTTAGCAAGGCAAGCAAAAGATCTGATCAAAAGTACCTTAATTAAACCGAATACATCGGAAAAGTTTTTGAAGCGTTTAGAGGAAAGAATAGACAGAGGAGAATTACAATTTCGCATTCGATCATTGGAAAGTGAGAGAATATTAAAGCGTATTAATTTAGGAATTAAGAGTTTAATTTATACTTGTTTAACCGGGTTTTTATTACTGTCTGCTTCCATCTTAATGACAACTATTTATCTTAAATTATCCCTAGTTTGTTTCGGGTTTGCAGGATTATTTTGTTTGTTGTTATTCAAATCATTATTTACATTAATGATTCAAGAAAAAATAGATAAGTTAATTGAAAAATAATTTACCAATTACGGTTAATATCGGTATTATAGGAAAAGCAGCATAGAGAAAAAGCCTCTCTACATTGACAAATTTGAGAGGCTATATTATTAAGTTTATACCGATGATGGCTGCTTGCTCCTAGGGAGTTAAGCGAAGCCGAAAAATTGAGGACGACTCGCACGAATAGGAAACTGATTCAAATAAGCGACAGGTTGACTCGGATCAAATGCTCTGCCATCAATAAAAGCTGTGACTGGTTCCTGTTTCATGTTATCACTTGGCAGGGGAATTTTTAACCCTTTGGCCACCTCTTCATAGAAAGTAACTGGATAAATTTTATCTAACAGTTTATCCGCATCTTTAGGATAATCAGAACTATCTAATTGATGCCAACGAACCATTTGAGTTAACATCCAAACTGCATGGGAACGCCAAGGATAATTGGCATGATCATTATTCTTTAAATAGGCAGCTTCCCGATGATGAAAAATCGTAAAATCAGGAATACTTTGTTGATATTTTTCCGAAACTTGACTGCTGTAAGAATATTTCCCTTCTAAAGTTGGTTGAATAAGACTAGCATCTAAGTTTAAATAGTTAGGCTGGGCTAAAATTTCGGCAACTTCTGTATAATTATTAGGGCGATCGCAATATTGACAAGCCTCAATTAATGCCGCCATTAATGCCCTTGTTGTTGTGGGATTTTTTCTTGTCCAACCATCCATAGTGGCTAAGATTTTGTTAGGATGTCCTTGCCAAATATCCCGACTAATATGAGTAATAAATCCTGACTTATTTAAGACCGTTTGTTGATTCCAGGGAGCAGAAACACTATCACCTTCAATCATACCTGCTTGTAGTTTATAAACCATCTGAGAAGCCGGAAATTCCACTAATTCCACTTCAGCATCCGGCATTATTCCCAACGCAGACAACCAATAACGAGTTAAATAAGCATCCATCGAAAAATTAGAATCTACAGCAAACTTAGCAGATTTTCCCCGATTTCTCAGATAGTTTCGCACTCCTCCTTCAAAATCAGCAAAATTAAAATAATCCACCGAGGGACGAATTCCCGCTTCCCAAGCTTTTTGGTTTAAGGCGATCGCACTCCCATTCAGGTTAAGATTCATCAAAGAGATTAAGGGAGCTTTCTTTTCCCCTAACTGTGCCATCATGGGGAAGGAATAGGGAAGTTGTGCCGCATCAGAACGCCATTCTAAGAGGTCTTTTTGCACCGCTTCCCAGGTATCGTAACGCTTCAGGGTGACAGTTAAGCCATAACGCTCAAAAAGCCCCTTTTCCTGGGCAATAATTAGGGGGGCAGCATCTTGAGTAGCAACAAATCCGAGAGTTAGGTTAGACTTTTCGAGAGAACCGAGATCGAGATTTTTTTGTGCCTTGTTGGGGGAAAATATATCGAAATTGCTGCAAGCGGTGAATCCTAAACCCGCGATGCCTAGGCTAGTGTATTTGATAAAGTTACGGCGTTTCATCATATTGGGGATGTAATTATAAGTTTTTTATTAAAGGTAGCAGTTATTATCTATTTATGGTTGTTGAGTCAGACAATAGAATAGAGTATCATAGAATATCCATGCCCAGGAAAATTCGAGAGTTGAAAACTCAGATTGCACGGTACGGCTTTATTTATTTACCCAAGCGTGGGAAAGGGAGTCATGAACGTTGGCGACATCCTCTGTTGAGGAAAACATTAACCATTTCAGGTAAAGATGGAGACGATGTACCACCTTATCTGGAAAAACAGCTAACAGCATTATTAGCTAAATTAGAAGAAATAAGGAAGGATAACAATTAATGAGTCAATATAGTATGATCATTCAGTGGTCTGATGAAGATCAGCTTTTTCTAGTAACAATTCCAGAGTTTGCTGAGCTTGTTTTCATGCCTTGTACTCATGGAAAAACCCGTGAAGAAGCAATTCGTAACGGTGAAGAAGTAATCGAAATGTATTTAGAATCTTGGCAAATTGAAGGAGAATCTATTCCTGAAGTAAGTCAATTATAAATTCTTGATAAAAATTGAACTGTAAACAAAAAACAGAAACAAAGTTCCCAAATGGGTGCCAAAAGATTCGTGAAGATCAAGTAAAAAACCTACTGATTTGAACAAGCTTGTTGCATTTCCTGTTGCCATTGTGCCTTAACTTCTTTAGACACCATGTCTAAGGTTTTGTCATCAAAAAACAAGGTTAATAAGGCCATAGATTTTCCTTCAGACTCACGGCGAAACTGTCCTAAACTATACTGCGCCATTGCCAGAAAACCATCCAACAAACTACCCGTTAACCTTTGTGTGGCGAATTCTCCAAATAAACTTTGCAGTTGTTCATTCTCAGCTAAAGCTGCCCTAATTTTTTCCTGTTTATCAGGGGTTAAACTCATACCAGGTTCCCCATCACAACTTAACTTAATCCATTCTCCTTCGAGGGGATTGATTGACGATTGTGCCATTGCTTTCAGGGGCGTTAGACTGGCCAAAGTCATGATTAATCCCATGAAAATTGTTGCCTTTTTCCCATAACAAATCACTTTAAACATTTTTAATTACTTTTTACTTTTATTCGTGGTTGGGTTAATCAATCAAGACAACCCAACATTGACAAACCTAACGATCACACACCGTCAGCTTAATCTTCGTGATCTTCAAAGGGATCACTCAATTGAGCAGAAGGAGGGCCAAAAGCGGTATAAACGGCGAAACCCGTGATTAAAAGAAGGATTGAGCCAATAGCGATACTTAAAACAGTTGCAGGTTCCATAGGATTTTTTGAAGATGATACCGATTCTCTTATAATATGACAAATGTCAAAGCATCTAAATTTAGAGACAACGATTACAAACTTATGGCACAACGCACTTGGTTAGGAGATGTACTCAGACCTCTGAACTCTGAGTACGGAAAGGTCGTACCTGGATGGGGAACCACCCCTCTGATGGGAGTTTTCATGGGATTATTCTTGGTCTTTTTGTTAATCATTCTGCAAATTTACAACTCGTCCCTATTACTCGATGGGTTTAGTGTAAATTGGGGTGGTTAATACCCTTGTCTGTCATCAGTTATCAGGTTTTGGTCTTATCTGCTTCTGTCAGGAATACCATGATGATGATAATTGATGACCTTCCCTAAAACAGACAAACAATTACATTGACCCCGGTTTATCCGGGTTTTTTTGCCTCTCATCTACACAAAAATCCGATAAATAGGATTATTAGATCAATATCAGGAGCAATTATGAATGTTTTTGGCATTGGATTGCCTGAAATGGCGTTAATCTTGGTGATTGCGCTCTTAGTGTTTGGCCCCAAAAAACTGCCCGAAATTGGTCGCAGTCTTGGTAAGGCCATTCGCGGTTTTCAAGATGCGTCTAAAGAGTTCGAGAATGAATTTAAACGGGAAGCCCAACAAATCGAAGAATCTGTGACAATGAAAGCAGAACTAGAAGAAAATCAAGGGACTGAGACTTCCTCTCAAAACGTAGATAAGACAAAAAGTAACAGTTCTCAACAAGGATAAGAATCATTCTGAAATCTTTTGCAGTTCTCAAGCTAAACTAACTGGAGTAAGGCTATAATCGAGGTCAAAATCACTATTTCGGTTGACGAACTCAAGCATAAAGATAAGCCAAGAATTAAGAATTTTGGTAAATCCCCTTAAAATTCATTAACCGATTCATTATCCAGTGATTTAACGAGGGAAATTATGGCAGGAGGTTTTAGATGAGCGAGCAAACTCCCTACGAAAAACTGGGCATTACTGAGGCAGCTTCCTTTGAGGAGATCCAGGAAGCCAAAAATCGTTTAAGTCAAGAGTATCGGGACGACGTTAAGGTGGTGGAAAGTATCGAAGCCGCTTATGATGCGATTATTATGGAACGCCTCAGAATGCGCCAAGAAGGTAGAATCAAAGTCCCCGATCGCATTCGTTTTCCAGACCGCAAAGTGGAAGTTCCCCCTAGTCTCCCCTCCCTATCTCTTAATAATTCCCCTCCTTGGTTACAAAGGTTTATTGATACCCCTTCCTCTAAGGAACTTGTTTGGCCCACAGGGATCTTTCTAGGGTTAGCTCTCTTAGCAGGGTTTTCCTCAGATCAGTCCTCTTTGTTACCCCTACTGCTTGCCTTGGGAGTCTTTACAAATCTTTACTTTCTAAACCGCAAAGAAAATAAATTTGGCCGCGCTCTCCTAATCACCCTGGTGGGGTTACTGTTGGGAGTAGGATTAGGTATGGGAATCGCCCAATTATTACAGGGGTCTAATCTAATCGGTGGAACCCATCAATCCTTGATTAGTATTGTTGTGTTTTTTGTCTTTTGGTTGAGCAGTAGCTTCCTTCGTTAACCCTGTGAATCAATTCCTTGATAATATTGATCGCCTGTTTTCCAGTCTTGTTACCCTGATTGAACAGGTGCTTTTTTTCGATATAGGTGGCTTTCCTCTGATTATCCTGTGGTTGCTGGCTGGGGGAATTTTTTTTACCCTACGCATGGGGTTAATTAATATTCGAGGGTTTAAACACGCCCTAGAGATTGCCTTGGGTAAGTACGAACTAACTCAAGAGGAAGGGCTGGGGGAAGTGTCTTCCTTTCAGGCTTTGGCCACGGCCCTATCGGCCAGTGTTGGATTGGGAAATATTGCCGGAGTTGCCATTGCCATTCAATTAGGGGGGCCAGGAGCGGTCTTTTGGATGACGGTGGCAGGATTTTTGGGAATGTCCAGTAAATTTGTGGAATGTACCCTAGGGGTCAAATATCGCATCGTTTACCCCGATGGCACAATCATTGGCGGCCCGATGTATTACCTCTCCCAAGGGTTGCAAGAATTGGGCCAGGCCAAACTTGGTCAAGGCCTGGCCATTTTTTACAGTCTCGCTGGTTTAGGCTCAGCCGTAGGGGGAGGCAATATGTTTCAGGCCAATCAATCTTTTGCTGCTTTAGCGGCGGTAGTGCCTGGGATGAAAGATTATGATTGGGCCTTTGGTTTGCTCGTTGCTCTGTTGGTTGGCTTGGTAATTATTGGGGGCATTAGCCGCATTGGGGTGGTGACAAGCAAGTTAGTTCCCTTGATGGTAGGAATTTATCTTTTGGCTTGTTTGTGGGTCTTAGGGGTCAATCTAACAGCAATTCCGGCGGCCTTTGGGTTAGTATTTCAGGGAGCCTTTTCCCCTTCGGGAGTAGAAGGGGGCATGATTGGGATTTTCGTTCAGGGGATTCGACGTAGTGCCTTTTCTAATGGGGCCGGGTTGGGTTCAGCGGCGATCGCCCATGCCGTCGCTAAAACTAAAGAACCAATCCGAGAGGGAATTGTGGCGATTTTAGAGCCATTTATTGACACCATTCTGATTTGTAATTTGACCGCTTTAGTAATTTTGACGACGGGAATATATGGGGATAGAGTAGGAGAAAATATCAGTGGTTCCACTTTGGCCACGATGGCCTTTTCTCAGGTGATTGATTGGTTTCCCTTCATTTTAGTGGGAATTATCTGCTTATTTGGATTTTCTACCATGATTACCTGGTGCTATTATGGGGAGCAATGTTGGGCTTATGTGTTTGGGAAACCTAGCTCAATTGTCTTTAAAATTCTCTTTTTAGGTTGTATTTTTATTGGCTCAGTGGTTAATTTAGGCTCAGTGGTTAATTTTAGTGACATGATGTTACTAACCCTAGCCATTCCTAATCTTTTGGGGTGTATGCTGTTATCAGGAAAAGTAGCCGAAGCATTACGAGATTATTGGCAAAAATTAGCGATTTTTTAATTGTGTCTTAAAAAAGGGCATCATAAAAAATAGAGAGTGTGCCTTTATTGCCTATTACTTAACCCCTATCACCTAACCCCTATTTGATCAACTATGCTTGTTTGTCCCCAATGTCAGTCAGAAAACCCCAATAATCATCAAGTTTGCCAGCAATGTGGCACCTCATTAACTCAGAAATCTTGTCCTCAGTGTCAAAACAAGGTTCCCTTAAATGAGGCGACTTGTAATGAATGTGGGGCTTTTATTGGGACAGTTTGGCAAGCTATTTTAGCCCAACCTTTGGCAAACAACGAGGAACAAACCCCCTTTACCCCTTCAGGCAAATATTTGGATCTCGGACAACGCTATCAACTTTGGTATGGAGAAGGGGAAACCCCCTTCAAGGCGATCGCCACAACAGCTACCCATATCCTTTATCAAGCTGAAGTCATTGATTGTCAACCCTTACAAAAACCTGTCCTACAAGTCTTATTTAGTCAAGCGTCAGACCTTTTGAGTGACGCTGAATCCCATGATCCTACTCCCCTATGGGAACAGATGGGAATTCCCGCTCTAGCCTTTCCTTACTTTACCCTCAAAGACCTTGCGCCGATTTTGCCTGAAGTTCATGACGGTTGGCTCGAAAATGACATCGAGGTGATTTTATTACCTGATCGCCGTCCTTGGCAACCCATCTCAGACTTACTGATCAATGAATCTCTGTTGACCTTACAAATTATTTACTGGCTCAATCAAATTGTCATCCTTTGGAGCAGACTGTCAACTGTTAACTGTTGTCAAAGTCTGTTGATTGAAGAAAACCTGCGAATTGATGAAGATCAAAGTTTTGGGTTAGGACAATTATATCCCGATTCTTCGGAAAATCCCCCCTCATTGCAAGCCCTAGGACAATTGTGGCAAAAATGGTTTGAAAAAGGAGGTTATCCTTCTGCAACAAAATTAGCGATCTTAATTCAAGGGGTGGCTAGTGGAGAGATTGAAAATGTGACTGAATTAAGATTAGATCTTCAAGATTTAGCCAGTGAGCAACAGATGATTCCTGAAAATGATCCTCCAAAAATCACTGATTCATCCCCCACAATACCATCATTCTCATCAGAAAATCATCCAGAATTTTCCGATGAATTACTAAGTGGTAGCCTAGAAGAAACCCCAACCGCTACTGATACAGGCAATGACTTAGCCACAGCAGTTTTACCCATGGAGTTGGTGGGTTTTAGTCAATTAGGATGTACTGATCGGGGACGACAACGACATCATAATGAAGATTATTTTGGCATGAATACAGAGATTCATCGTCAACAAAGTAATCAAGAGACAACTCTTAAAGGCCGTGGTTTATATATTGTTTGCGATGGTATGGGGGGTCATGCGGCGGGTGAAGTTGCCAGTAAAATGGCTGTGGAGACGTTACAAGACTTTTTTGCAGAACATTGGCAAGAGCAATTTCCGGACTATGAAACAATTTTGCAGGGAATTTTATTAGCGAATAAAAAACTTTATGATGTCAATCAAACTAATTCGAGTTCTGGTAGTGGACGCATGGGGACAACCCTAGTTTTAATGTTAGTTGAAAATACTAAAGTAGCGGTGGCTCATGTGGGAGATAGTCGGGTTTATTGTTTGACTCGCAAAGGGGGAATTGAACAACTGACGATCGATCATGAAGTGGGACAAAGAGCGATTCAAAATGGCATTGATCCGAAACTTGCTTATGCTCGACCGGATGCTTATCAATTAACTCAAGCTTTAGGGCCTCATGATAATAATTATGTCTTGCCAGATATTCAATTTTTAGAGGTCAATGAAGATAGTTTATTTCTGTTATGTTCTGATGGTTTATGTGATAATGATTTAATAGACGATCACTGGGAAACCTATCTATTACCTTTATTGAACTCGACTCAATCCTTAGAAAAAGGACTCAATAAGTTAATTGATTTTGCCAATAGTTATAATGGTCATGATAATATTACGGCGGTTTTACTGAGGCTCAAAGTTCGTCCTAAAATCAGCTTTAATAATTGGTAATTTGCTGTTTAGAAAGTGATTTTAGGGTTTGTTGTTAATTGTATTTGACAAGGATAAATGAGTTAATCATGTTTCATTATTCATCATTTCCTTAACCAATAATTCTGCTTCTTCTTTGCTATAAATCTCTCCATCTAAGGTTTTATTGAGTAATTCACTTAAAACCGCTTTATACTTTGGCCCTGGTTGATATCCCATTGTTTTCAAATCATTCCCATTTAAGGGTGCATGAATATCTGACCATTTCGTTAAATATTGCCAAATAATATGGCGAATATTTTTATTAGACTGAACAGCTATAAGGATTAAATCGGGTAATTTATAAGTATTTAATAGCCTAACTTTTTCACTTGATTTCTGACATTTTTGCAACTTTGTCTTGATTTCTATTTCATTTTGTGATAGATGTTTTAGTCTTTCAATACTATCTTTTGGCAATTGAAGATTAGCAGCTATTTTACTTCTTTCTCTAGAGGTTATTTGAGAAATCAACACTTCTAAACGGATTAACCAATGTCCTAAATTATTATCAGGATCAAGATATTTTAACCAACGGGAAGCATAACGAATTTGCCACCATATTTCCTCATTTAAAGTAATTTGAGAATGTAAACAGCGTAAAGCATCTAAATCAGCCAATAATCTTAAGGCAGATTGCCAATAATTTGCTTCTAAAATATATTTTAGTTCTGCTTTTAAGCGAGTAGTTAAAGCAGGAGCAACCTGATTTTCAAGGCGTAATCGTTCATAAACACCGCTTTCTATAGCATAACGAATATAGGCTTCTGTTTGGGGGTCAATCTCAAATTTTAAACGCACAGCAAAGCGCACTGCACGATAAATTCTGGTAGGATCTTCAATAAAACTATTAGCATGAAGTACCCGAATTTGACGGGATCGCAAGTCTAAAATTCCCCCAAAGAAATCTAATAATTCTCCTTCCCTTGGGGGCGTTAATCTTACCGCTAAAGCATTAATAGTAAAGTCGCGTCTATATAAGTCTTGACGGATAGAACTTGCTTCAACTTCTGGGTTAGCAGCAGGGTAAGGATAAAATTCTGTTCTCGATGTTGCAATGTCTATCCATAGTGACCCAAATTCCGGATCTTTATGCCATAATAAAGCTGCAGTCTGAAACTCTCCATGCACTGATAAACGGGCATTTGAAAACATTTTTTGCAGTGTTGAAGCTAGTTCTACACCGGCCCCTACATCAGCAGAACGATGAAACCCATCTACCACTAAATCAATATCCTGTAACATAATTTTATCATCTTTTTCTGTCAGTAATAAGTCTCGAACTGCCCCACCTACAATATATAAATGCCAACCTTTTTCTTGGGCTAATTTTGCTGTTTTTTGCAACAATTTCCAAATAGGAGGAGCTAAGCGATCGCGGATTGAAGGTAATAAACAAGAAACCGTGGGAACTCGATGACCATTTTCATCTTTAACGTCTTTTCTCTCTTGATGAATCTGTCTTAACAAATCTGTTCTGGTGACAATTCCTACTAATTTATTATCGTCAATAACAGGCAATCTTCCCACATCATAAGTTACCATGATTGACTCTATATCAGGTAATAAAGTCTCAGGATTTATGGTTTTTAACTGTCTGCTCATATATCCCTTTACGGGAGCATGACTAAACCCATGATGTAGAGCTAAATCTAAATCTCGACGGGAAATAATGCCCACTAAACAATCATTTTCATCCACCACAGACAACCCAGAATGACCATAGCGAAATAACACTCTTTGGGCCTGTTCTATAGTTGTTTCAGGACGAATTGTTCTCACAGGAGAAGACATTAAATCTCTAGCAGTTAAGGGCTGAGGAATTTGGGCAATAAATTCTGTGACTAATTGATTTAACATCTCTTCTGGTTCCACATCTCGTAACATTAAAGATGCCGCTTGACTATGACCCCCTCCTCCATAAACAGTAAATAATTGACTGAGGTTTGTTCCTTCAATTTTTGTCCGTCCAATTACAGTTAAACGCCCGTCAGGATAGGGTTTATCATTGTGTCGTTTATGATAAGAATGGGCAAATAATAAAGCATCACTTTCTGTTAATTCGATTAATCTTTCTGCTAAATTCGATAATCCAGATACAAAATTCTCAGTAGAAAGTAAAACCCAAGCAACCTGATAACCTCTAACAGTTTTAGTTTGTAATTTTTCTAAAGATTCTGTAAATAACTGTTGCAATTGTAAGGAAAAACCAGGATCACAATATTCCGCAATAGTCTTAAGATTTGCTCCCATTTCCATCAACCAGGCCAACGCTTTTGCATCCCGTGAAGTTGATTGAGGAAAGGTTAAAGACCCCGTATCCACATGAATTCCTAAAGCCATGATAGTCGCCTCAATGGGGTTAGGATAGATGTTTTCTTGCTGCATCTTTTCCACAATTAAAGTGGTGGTAGCCCCAACAGGTTCCAGTTGTTTAAAAGTGGTCGGAATATCAGAAACAGTATTGAGATGATGATCGTATAATTCGATAGTATTAATCTGAGGTAACTTAAACCATTCAGCCGCCTTTCCTAAGCGATCAATTTGCTGATTATCAACCACAATTAAACTGCGAATTTTCTTCTCATTGACACTTCTTAATTCAAGTAAGGCAATTTCATCTCGATGTAAAGCTAAAAAATCCCTCACCGCAGGATGGGCCCCACCGGTCAAAACAATGCGACTACCAACTTTTAGGCAGGATAGTCCTACAGCGGCCCCTAATGCGTCGAAATCAGCCGTTTGATGGCATAAAATTAAGTCCATTTTGAAGTCTATGCTATGCGATCGCTGCTTTAATTATATAAAGCCCTATGTCAAACCTTCGTAATATCTTATCCGTAATTCTACAGAATAGCGATATAGTAAAAATCAGCATACGTTTATTAGGCACCCTCGGTAATGCAAGTTTCATTCCGGTCTAAACAAGTCCCTCACTTCCTTTCAGACTCCTCTCTGACTCGCTTCAAATCTGGAGTCATCAATCTTCTTACCCAAAAAAAACTGTATAAAATTGGTCGCTGGTTATTGGGGTCAACAGGTGCAACTTTAATGTTGGCGTGGAACTGGAAACTGGTTTTAGCCACCACCACTGGCATTGGTTTAATGGTATTTATGTATCAACTCCAAGAGTGGAACTGGCAACGTCGTTGGTATCATTGGCGGGAGTTTGTCAAAAGTTCTCAGGGTAAGTTAGCTATCGCTGTGGGAAGTGGTAGTTTAGCGGTTATGGGTAGCTATATAGCCATTTCTCTTTGGTCTGAGGCGCAAAATCGCTGGTTAGCCACCGGGTTAATTTTACAAGGTTTAGGAACCCTATTAACCCTAGGATTATTAGGCTGGCAAATTTTTTATGTTCAAATAAAAAACCAAGAAAATCAATATCATCAATGGATATCAGCCTTAACTGATGCCGATGCCTTAAAACGATTAATTGCTGTGCGAAATCTCTCTAATCTCTTAGAAAAACAGCAATTAAATTCTACGCAAATTAGACAATTATGGGAATATTTTTCCTTGATGTTAAGCAAAGAATCAGAATTAATGGTTCGTCAGGCTATCTTGGACATTTGCCAAATATTAAAAAAGATGAAACCATGAAATTGGCAGCTTAATAGGTCAATTGCCCTATTTTATGTAAGTTTAATATTATGCTTCATTTTAATCGTTTCCTTCGGCGTTTTTTCCTGTTTTTTATCGTTGTCAGCTTCAGTATATATGGTTCCTTAATTCACATTCCTTCTGTTTTTGCCCATCGTCCTCATGATGTGGTTGATCAATTAGAATTATCTCCTAATTATGACAAAAATCAAACCTTATTTATCATTGTTAGAGGTAATTTATTTAAGTCCCAAGATGGGGGAAACAGTTGGGAAAGATTATGGAAAGGGTTAGATAATTTTGATAATTTAGTCGCCCTTAGTATATCTTCTCAAAATGACAATGTTCTATTTACTTCTTCTTTATATGGTGGTATCTATAAATCTCAAGATGGGGGTCAATCTTGGGAAAAGGTCAATAATGGATTTGATTTAGCCAAAACGAAAATTGATTTACTAGCAATTTCTCCCTATTCAGATCAGGTTGTTTTAGCGGCGGATAGTAACCAAGCTGTTTATAAAACTGATGACGGCGGAAAAACTTGGATACCAATTTTAGATAATAAAAATCAAACTAAAATAACCACCATATCTTTTGTTAACGATCAAGAAAATACGATTTTTATTGGAGATAACTCTGGTAACTTAAAAACATCTAAAGATGGAGGCAAAACTTGGGAAAGATTCCTAACATTTGAAAATAATGTCCCGATAACGTCTGTTTTCGTTTCTCCCCAATTTACGACAGATAAAACAATGTTCATCGGCACAGAAAACCAAGGATTATTTAAAGTAATTGACGGTCAACTTTCCCTTGTAGATCAAGCTCAAAACCTATCAGATAAACTCATTCGAGACATTGCCTTTTCTCCCAATTATAAAACAGATTCAACCCTATTCATTTCCACTTGGAATCAAGGAATATTTCGGTCACAGGATGGGGGAAAAACTTGGAAAAAACATAGCGAAGGATTGACAAAATCTTATCAAGCTGATGAGAAACAATTTAGCGCACCCCATTTTAATGAAATTAGAATTTCTAGCAATTTTGCACAAGATAAAACCTTGTTTTTAGCGGGATTTAATGGCTTATTCAAATCAACTAATGGAGGTGAAACGTGGCAAGAAAGTAATAGTTTATCCCCTCACATTGTGATTGGAATTGCCGTCTCACCTAACTATAATAAAGATTCAACCCTTGCAATTATTGACTATGTGGGAACAGCCCACATTAGCTATGATGCGGGCAAGACATGGGTTGCCATGAAAAATGGATTAGAGTTGCCTCGTTTTACCAAAAGTTTAAAGGTTCCTGTCGATGATCCGAGACGCTTTTTTGATATCGCATTTTCTCCTAATTATGCAGAAGATAAAACACTATTTTTAGGACTTTTAAGAGACTACATTGTCAAATCATCTGATCAAGGTAAAAATTGGAAAATTATTAATCTTCAAGAGGTACCGAAGACCTTTGTTAGAGGAACATTTCTTGCTCCTTCTCCTGATCTTAGTTCAGATAAAATCGTTTATGTTGCGACCAATGCAGGAACTCTTTATCAATCAACCGATAGAGGAGATAATTTTTCTATTTTAAAACAATTAGACACCAGGATTACATCTTTGTTGGTTTCTCCTGATTTTTCAACCGATAAAACCCTTTACTTCTCTGGTTTTAATGGCATTTATCAGAGTGTTGATCAAGGAAAAACTTGGACATCTAAAACACAAAATCTCCCGTTAAAAGATCTCGTTTGGTGGGGTTTAGGGATTTCCCCTAATTATAAAGAAGATAAAACCTTAATTGCAGGAAGTAATCAAGGGGTTTTTATCACAAAAGATGCGGGTAAAACATGGAATAAATTAAACAGTTTACCCTATGGAGGAAATGATTTAATTCCTGCTGTCGCTATCTCACCAAATTACAAAAATGATCAGACTTTTATAGTAACGCTTCAAGGAAAAGGAACCTTTAAAACCGTTGACGATGGTAAAACTTTTACCCCAGTTGGAGAAGATAAAATTTATTTATCAAGAATTGATACCGTTCCTTCGGCCTCTGTTCCCATTCAATTTTCTCCGACTTATGGGGTTGATAAGACAATTTATGGGTTTGGATCTGCTGAAGCTGAAATCTATCAATCTACAGACGGTGGTAATACTTGGAATACGATTTCAATTCCACCAGCTAAAAGGACTCTGTTTGATGATATTAACAATTTACAGTTTCTTATTTATACCGATCGCACCAATGTCTTTAAGTTAATCATTGCTGTCTTCATCGCAGGGATTAGCTACTTACTTTTAGGATACCTAAAGTTAATTGAACAACTGAGAGCCTATCTATTACCCATTAAAGTCGTTAGTACGGCTATTATCTTTTTGATTGCCATTTTACTCCTATACTGATAGTTTTTAAGAAGACAGCTAGAATTAATTCTTAACTGTCTATTTTTTCTCGATTTCCCAAAGCCAAGGATCATCTGATTGATAACTAGGTTTTATTCTATAGTTAGGATTTTCCTGGAATTGCTTTTGTAAATTTTGAGAAGGTTTATATAGAAAGTAATTACTAAAATTATCAGGAGTTTTTGCTGTTTTAGATGACTTTACTAATTGATATTTAATCTCAGGAGAAAGACTATAGCTTAAGGTCATTACTTCATCCCAAATTGCATCACTAATAACTAAAGAATTAGGATTTTTATTAATTATTTGAACAACTTCAGGGTTCTGTAAATAGCGAGAGGGATCATTACTCCACCAAAATGACTTAGGGGAGATATAGATTGATGAGAACAAACCTATACAACAGAGAAAAACGGTTATACTTTGCCATAGTTTCTGTTTCCAAACTATGGAAGAATTAACGGTTTGGGTGGCCAAAAAATATGCAGTAGCTATTTGAAATCCTAAATAAGAAGGTAACAGATATCTCGCTGTTCCTGATCGTTTTCCCCCAAGAATCATGTCAGCTAACATCAAAGGAAAAGCGGTACTAGCAATCCATAATATAATAAATAGCCAAGTTGATTTTGGGGTATTACGACACAGAAAATAAATTGAATACCCAACTAAAAAGGTTATAGGAATAAAAAAAACTAAATAGAGAAAGGGATGTTGATATATATATGTAAAACCTCCATTTAGTTGATCAAAATCAACAAAAAGACGAGTAATATTACGAAGCCAATTAAAGACTAATTCAGGGATTCCATTAGAATAACTATAACTAGACCAGTTAGTTCTTCCCTTAATTTGATGATATCTTAAAACAATAATTAATAACCAAGGGGAAAATCCCAATATTCCAATCACAAAAGATATTAAGTATTTTTTAACAATTTGGTTGAATTTAAACCTTTCTTGTGAAAATATATAAACTCCTTGACCAAGGTTTAAAAATAAAGAAAAAGGAGAAGTATAAAGTCCCATCATAATGCTAAAAGTATACATACCCCAATTAGTTTTATGATTAATTTTTAATGCTCGTAAAACCAGCCAACTCGATAGTAAGCTGGTTAATAACCATAAACTATAAGGTCTAGCAACTTGAGAATAAATAATATGAAAAGGAGAGACAGCAAATAAAGCCATCCCAACCCATGCCACCATTTTAAAATCAAATAATTCTCGACATAATAAATAAATAATCAAGCAAGAAATAATGCTCAATATAGCAGAAATAGATCTAGTAACCGTGACTGAATTACCAAATAGACTGACCCATAACTTAACGATTAAAAAATACAAAGGCGGTAACTGTGCTTCTTCCTTTGCTAAACCATAAACTGTACCAATTGGATTATTAAATAACGTTGTTTGTTGATATTTATGTAAATCTTCTAAACTCAAAGTTTTACCAGTATAAAGTTTTTTGTTAACGTCTTCTTCTGTATAACCAGATACTCTTAAAGAGGTGAAAACCTCATCTTTCCAGTAAACTTTTTGCTCTAGATTAACTAATCTAATAGCAACCCCTACTACAATTATTAAAATAATAATCAGTTTAAAAGGTTGTTTTGACAACGTATTCATGATTAATCAGTATCCTCTTAATAACTTAGGTTTCTAGTACATAAGAAAAAGCACAATTCTATCAATAGAGTTTACACAATGATTTTGAATACTATAGTATTGAAGATGTAAAAGCTTATCTAAAGTAAAATTCATTTAATTATCACCTGTAGAAACGACATCAGGCAAAGGTTTTTTAAGCTGATACAACCAAAATAACCCCCAAATGCCTAACCCAATCATCACCAAACTAATCACTTGGGCAATTCTTAATGGCCCCAACATTAAACTATCAGTTCTTAATCCTTCTATCCAAACTCTACCACAACTATAGGCAATTAAATAAACTAAAGATAATGTCCCAAGTTTCAAAGAATTTTGCTGCTTTAAACCCCAAAAAAATAAGCTTAATAAAATGCAAAAGACTAAGAGATTCCAGAAAGATTCATATAAAAAAGTCGGATGAAAATATTCATAAGCAAGATACTCAACCGGACGATTACTGACCGGAATATAAAGCTTCCAAGGTAAATTAGTCGGCGCACCAAAGGCCTCTGAATTAAAGAAATTTCCCCATCTACCGATGGTTTGACCTAAGGCCAAAGAGGGAACCACTAAATCCGTCAATTGCCAGATAGAAACCTTATTTAAACGAGCAAAAATTAACGCCGCTAAAGTTCCCCCAATAATCGCCCCATGAATGGCAATTCCTCCCTTCCAAATAGCGACGATATCCCCTGGACGTTGGGCGTATTCTTGCCATTGAAAAATTACATAATAAAGTCTAGCGCAGGGAATCGCCCCTAAGACTAACCAAATGGCTAAATCGCCAATCAAATCAGGATTTACCTGGCGACGTTTTGCCAACCATTGTGATAACGTTACCCCAATTAATACCGCAGAAGCAATTAAAAAGCCATACCAACGAATAGCAAAGGGCCCTACTTCAAATAAAATCGGGCCAGGAGATTGAAACTGAAACCCTAATAGCATAGGCGATCGCAGTTCAGCTAATAACATCAGATTAGGATACAAGTTAATTTGTCTTAACTGTATCATGAACCTTCTTGATCTGTGAGAAGATGCTTCAACTTATGGTAGGATGTTCAGTGATCCATAACAAAAAAGCGTTGGAAAGGTTCATAAAAATATGGAAGCAGCCTTATTATTAGCAAAATTGCCCGAAGCTTATCAAATTTTTGATCCCTTGGTAGATGTTCTCCCTACCATTCCCCTTTTCTTCTTGGCCTTGGCCTTCGTTTGGCAAGCTGCCGTCGGTTTCAAGTAAATTCTTGAATATTTCGACAAGCTAGAGGCATCTACTACAGATGCCTTTTGTTTTCTTTGATTTTTAACGGATGTTCTCACTTCGTGTCCCTTTCTCGGTGATCCTATTCCTAGGCATTATTTTAACTGGATGTAATCACCCTTTATTAATTACCCCACAAATTCCTACAGGTGGACTTAATAGCAAGTCTCCTGAAGAATATCCTGCTTATAGTGGTGATGGACGATATTTGGCCTTTGCTTCAGAGCGTTTGGGTCATCGAGACATCTATCTTTTTGACCTAGAACAGCGTCGTTTGGTTTCTCTTCCTAACCTTAACCGTCGAGACTCTAGTCAAGATCAACCCGCATTAAGTGCAGATGGACGCTATCTCGCTTACGTTTCCACAGAACGGGGTAAACCGGATATTATGGTTTATGATCGCCTGAAACAACGTTCAGAATTGCTTAGTGCTAATGTTCGGGGTTCCGTCAGACAACCAACCATTACGGGGGACGGGAGTAAAGTTGCTTTCCAAACCAGTCAATTAGGAGAATGGAATATTGCGATCGTTGAACGGAATGTCGAGGTAAGTCCTTAATTAGATTTTATTTTTGAGTCCCTAAAATTAGTAATAGGAATGACATAAATGTCTCCTTAGCTTACGATGGGAGAATTGGGTGATGGGGAAAAGCGATGATGATGACTGTTGTTCCAAATACAACCAGATTAGAAGCCTTAGAAGGGTTATTAATTAACCAGTTACAAAGATCTGGTTTATCTCCTGAACCGCTAGAAGTTAAGTGTTTTTTAGGAGAATTATTAATTATTCTCATTGAATATCCTAATAATTCTGATCTTAATATTCAAAAAATAGAAATTTTTATTGACAAAATTTTAGCCGCAGAAAATCTATCTCAAGCCTATTTTGTAGAAATTTTTTATTTAGTTAATGGCGAATATTGCCAATTAGAACAGTCTTTTACTCCGAGCTTTTTTGACTTGTTGTCTGGGCAGATTTTCAATAAAGACACTCAGATTTTTTGGAAGAAATCTAAAACTTTAGCAAAATCCTGGTTATTAAAACTTAAAAATACAACGATTATTAATTTTAAGTCTCATCAGTTATTATGGTTATTAATTGGGGGAAGTATGGGCAGTTTCTTGATGTTAAGTACGGTTTATATTTTGACCCGTCCTTGCTTATTTGATAACTGTCAAATTATTAGTCAAGCTGAAACTATTGCTCAAAAACCTTTGAATTTATTGATAACTTCTTCAGCAGATACGGCTCTTTTAAAGGTCAAACAAAACTTGAGTGAATCTGTTAACCTATTACGGGCAGTCCCTTGGTGGTCAAGTTATTATTCAGAGGCCTCTCAGTTAGAACAAAACTATCAGCAAACTATTAGTAATATTACTTTAATTCTAGAAGCAAAAGACCTTGAAAAGCAAGCTATATTACTCTATAAGAAATCTCCTTTACCTATGTCTGAGCTACAAAAAATCGCTAGACTTTGGCAAGAATCTCTAGATAAAATAAAAATGATAAATCAGGATAAATATCTCGGTTATATCACAGAAAATTTAATCCAAAAATATCAGGAGAAAATTCACTCAACCGCTGAGCAAATAACCTCTGAAAAAAATGCTATAACCAGTCTCAAGGCTGCAAAGGAAGCAGCAGAAATTGCGAATAAACGTCAAGACTCTGCCCAAAGCTTAACAGATTTGCAATTAGTTTATGCCACTTGGAAAACTGCCATTAAAAAAATCCAAAATATTTCCCCATCGACAACTGTCTATGATTCCTCCCGTCCCCTTCTCAAAACCTATTTATCCTATTTAGTTAGGGCAGAAAAACGCAAAAATCAAGAAGAAAATGCAGTTAAAGTCTACGAAAAAGCTGTGAATCAAGCAAAATTAGCAGAAACATCAGAAACAAAAAATCAATGGACAAAAGCAGTAAATTCTTGGGAAGGAGCAATCAATTATCTTCAACAAATCCCTCAAAATACCTTTAAATGGAATCAATCTCAACCATTATTATCAGCTTATCCTTTGTCTTTAAATAGAGCAAAAAATCAATTAAAAAAATCGATACAAAATCAAAAAATCCAGTCAGAACTAAAGGCAATGTGTTTAGAACCCCAAAAAATTTGTCAATATAAAATCACAGAAGAATTAATTAAAATTCAATTAGATTCTCATTATTTAGAACAAGTTTGGAATCTAGCATTACAAGCAAAAGTAGAGGCAAATTTACAAATTCAAGTTGAACTCCTCAAGCATCTTTCTACCTTTGAATATCGTCTCCAAAACATAAGTAAACTGACGGGAAAATCTGTGGAAGTTTATAACGCTGATGGCAGTTTAATGACTGTGTATCAAGGACAACAGTAGAGAATTACCCCATCTGACAAAATTTAAGGGTGATGCACTATACATGAGTGACCACTATCGGCTATAATGTACAGCGCAGGGAAAAATTCATAAGTAAATATACTTAATAAAACCTCTATGACTAATCAAATCCTTTCTCGTTCGTCTTCAGAAAACCCCCGAAACGCCATTTCTCCCACAATTAAGCAGTCATTAGGGACAAAAAGCGAAGATAACCAGATGAAACAAGTAAGGAAATCCTATCAAGCAGTACAACAAGTCAAATATTTACATTTACAAGCTGAAATCGACGTTTTGCTTCAACAGTTGCAAACCCTTAAACAAAATTAGTAAAATGTCTTGGCTCTACCGAATCTGCTATGTAAAACTATTAAAAAATATAGGCTCAAACCCTTAAGGGTTAAGCTATACAGACAAAACCCGCCTACGCGGGTTCAATTTAGTCTCGGAAGGGATAACTGGTTTCTATAGTATCAGGCTTCAGTCTGTATGTAGGTGTTGATTTAGCATAACAAGTTCTGTAGAACCAAATTCTTTACCCACTGTCGTTCGATGTTTTTTCAACGTGGGGATGAACTTTCTTCTTCCCTATCTTGCCTTGGAAGTGGATACATTATCACCAGAAAAAGCCGTTAACCAATTCATGGTTAAGAGTCTGGGAAGCAGTAAACATAATACTGCATTACCTATTAACATCAGGCATAGTTGAAAGTCGCCAATTTCTATAGACATAATTCTATGGTTTTTCAATTGTTCCTATACAATTTATTATGAACGGAGTTTAGGGAAATAAACCAATTGCTGCTTCAGCATTTCTTGTTATGTCCATAAGTTTTCCTGACGTTAAGAATTGTGTCTTAATTATTGACAATATCGTTTGTGCTTGTATCTATTGATTTTTCTGCTATTCCTCTGGCATTTAAGAGAACATTGCGCTTTTTTTTAGCGATTTGTTGTAGATCGACAATGCGATCGGTTTCATCAACAATTTCCCCTGTCAAGACTTCTAAAACATCCTCTAAAGTAACGATTCCCGAAACACCACCATATTCACCTAAGACTACCATTAAATGTTCACGAGCATCTTGAAAACTTTTTAATAGTTTATCAGCTTTAATCATTTCAGGAACATAATGAACAGAGCGAACGAAATTACTTATTTTTTCTTCTTGATTTCCTTCAATAATTGCCGTCAAAAGCTCATCTTTTAAACAATAACCTAAAATTTGATCGATTGATTCTTGAACAATTAAAATACGACTATGTTCAGATGTAATAATAGCATTTTGAGCTTCAGCTAAGGTTAAATCTCCTTTTAAAAAAGTTAAAATTATCCGAGGAGTCATTAAGACTGCGGCCGTTAAATCATTTAATTGAAATACTCGATGAATCATCTCTGCTTCATCCCCTTCGATCACCCCTTCTTTATAACCTATCATTGTTAAAAAGCGGATTTCTGCTTCATTAGTTGTGGGAAGTTTTTTCCCTTTCGTAAAAGGTGAAGTTATTTGTTCCATTAACCAAACAATAGGAGTAAAAACCACCGTTAAAAACTGAATAGGAATAGCCGCAAATAAGGCAATGGGTTCCGCATATCTTTCCCCCACAGTTTTAGGAATAATTTCCCCAAAAATGATAATTAAAAACGTTAAAATGCCAGAAAATAGTCCTAATAAAGCATCGCCAAAAACTTCAGTTGCCAAGCTTCCTATAATAATACTGCCTACAATATTAAAAATATTATTGATAATTACAATTGTGGCAATAGGACGATTCATTTTGCCGCGAATTGATTGTAACGCTATTGCTTGGGGCTTTTTTGATTGAGCTAACTGTTTAACTTTAACGCTAGAAACAGAAAATAATGCGGTTTCTGTACAGGAACAAATAGCAGAACCTGTGAGAATAATTAAGATCACAAGAATGATATTCAACATAATTAATTATTCAGTAAAATGATTACGGATTTAATTGTTTTTTATTTGCTCTCGAATCATCAAAGCGGTTGCGGGGGCCAATAATACCCCATTACGATAATGACCTGTTGCTAATAAAATTTGCGGATAATCAGGTAATTCTTTAATAATTGGTGCTGGTTCTCCGTCAGGACGGGGACGCTTACCAAACCAAGTTTTGATCACCGTTCCTTCCCGAAGCATAGGACAAAAGGCGATCGCTTGTTGTTTGACCTGTTCTAATAATTCTAATTCTGGCACAACTTCCCCCATTTGATCAGGAAATTCTACCGTTGCACCGAGCCAATATTCATCATTTTTGCTTGGAACAATATGGACATCTTCCCCTGTAATCACCGGTTGAAAATCCGCCTTTCCTAATGGGTGATTTAACTTAATTTGTAAAGCTTGTCCCAATACGGGTTGAATCTTTACAATCGGTTTCAAAGGGGTAATTAAAGGCGTTGATCCTAACCCTGCGGCAATAATTAACCAATCCACTGTTAAGGTTTCTTGGGTTGTTTGCAGTTGGTAATATTGACCATTATTTAAAGCTGTTGGAATAATCTTTTGAACTTTAATCCCAAACTGACAATTCACCCCATTTTTAGCGGCTGCTGTGACCAGAGATTGAGTTAAAATTGTGGGATTAATTTGACGATCTTGGGGGGAATAAATAGCCCCAATAATGCGCTTATTTTGAATTTGAGGACAGCGTTGTAAGAGAGAATTTTTATCCCAAATTTCTAACAAATAGCCTTGAGACTCTCGAAGTTTGACTAAACTTTCCCATCCTTCCCTTGAGTCATCCTGAAAACGTAACATTAAAATCCCTTGACGATTAACCGGAATAGGGTTTCCCGTTAATGATTCTAATTCAGGAATTAAGGTTTCATAACGTTGTAAACTGGTTTGACGAAGTTTCCAACCTCGGCCCTGAGTTTTATGGCTAATAATGCCCATTAATACCCCTAATGCTGCCCCAGTAGAACCAGAAGCGGGGAATTTGTCATCAATTAGGGTAATATTTAAACCATCAAGTAAACTCAATTCATAGGCGATCGCCGCCCCAATAATTCCTGCGCCAATAATGGCAATACGGGTCATAGTTTTTAGATAATTTACATATTGGATAGGGGCATAATTGATTATGCCCCTAGGTATTTTATTCTATCATCAGGCTAATTAACTCTGATGGCTTTATTAGCTGGCTTTCGGCAGTAAATCTAAGAAGGCATCAAAGTGATTTACTGCATCACGGTATTGCCGTTGAGCATCAGTATTATTGCGAGCTTTAGCCGCAGTATCAAGGCGTTCAAAATCACTAAACAAATCTTGAGATAGTTGTTTAGCTTGTTTTTGATCCTTGGGTAATAAATCACGAGTTAAATTGCTCATTTCCCGACGTAAACCACCGAGAGGCCCATGAATATAAGTAAGGGTGTCAATCCAATTTTGCTCAGAAATAAACTCTTTGAGAACTGACATATTTTCCCGTGCTTCTTGAATGGGTTCAATGAGAACTTGTAATTGTTCAATTTTCTCAGGGGAATAGGTAGTTGGGATCTTAGCTTGAGGGCCACTGCAACTGACACAGAAGATGGCAACAGCAACCAACAACAGGGACAAAATAGACCGAAGACGTGGCATAATTTTAATTTCTAGTATGATACTGAGTAAACTCCTCAGTTGATTTTCGCAAGAATTTAGTAAGTTGGTCAATATAAATTCAGAACTCTTTAAAAGTCGCTATGCAAAAACCTGACGACGTAAAAAGTTAACAATTTCCGCGCCAACTTCTTTGGGCCAATGTTCTTGGGGATAGTGTTTTGCCTGATCAAGCTTGACAAATTCTATATTTGAGTGATTAGCGGCCAATCTTTGGGGGATATCCGCAGATAACCAAGGATCAGCCATTCCCCAAATAATCAAAGTCGGATGTTGCCAATTTCCTAACCCCGTTTCAATTTCTACCATAGTTTGAGATAGTTTGAGATTCTTGGTGGTGGTTAATAAGGCCCGTCCCACGGAGGAACTTTTTAAGAAAGGTTGACGATAAACCGTTAAATCTTCCTCAGAAATCACAAACCCACTGCCTCCCTCTAAGGTGCGATCTACCAATAAAGGATCTTGTGTTACCATATCTCCCATAAAAGGCAAGGCCCATTGCTGCATAGCCCAAGGAAGTTTAACCGTTGGAGATAGGGGCGTATTGAGGATGATCAGACGCTCAATTTTTTCAGGATGAGTTAAGGCATATTGTAGGGCCACCGATGCCAGAAACCCTTGCACCACCAAGGATAATTTTTCTAATTCTAAGGCTTCAATCAAGGCCCCTAATGCTTCTTGATAAGCTGATGAAGTATAGGGAAAATCTCGTTTATCCGGTTTAGCCGAAAATCCTGACCCGATCCAATCTGGGGCGATCGCCCGAAACCCATTATCTCCTAAAATATCCATTACCCCTCTCCAAGTGTAACTCTGAGCGGGCAAGCCATGCAGTAACATCACAGGAACATTATTGAGATCATTGATGGGAGTAACTTCCCGATAAAACCAGTCCAGGGAACCAACAGGTAGGGATTGTTCTTTCATAAAGTTAACAATACTTGGTTATCGTTTTCATTAGTTAACCTCAAAAAGTGGTTTTAGACAAATTTTGAGCAACCAAATCATTTATAATGCAGCAAGGTGCCAAATAAACCATATATTTGTACTCTCTGTTAATGTGCCTATCGTTGAAAATTTTTGAGCAAAACAATGAAATTTCCAAGCTCTTTATTAGCGATCATTTGTATTATTGGTACAGTCGGGATTTCCTTACCCATTAAAGCTAGTTCCTTACAGAATAACACGATTGAGATTGCCCAGTCTGGCCAACCTCAAAAGACGTATATGACTCCCCAAAAAAATCCCAACCAAATTGCAGTTCAAATTCAAGATGGTGAGTTTTTCTTTGCTGGAATGTTGCAGCGTACTTCAGGTAATATGTTTACGGCTCAAGATAAAAAAGTTCGGGTTATGTACGATAAAGACACAAAACGAGTTGTTGTGATCAATGTGGCGACGGGAACCGAATTTTATAACTACTTTTTCTCGACTGTAAATGAAGGAAGATTGTAACGCATTAAGGAGTATAATTTTGGGATGCTAAAGAGATCAAATTTTGCCTATCAATGAACAATAAAAACGCCGTCTTATCAACGATTATTATCGCTTCTACCCTATCTTTTTCTGTCATTGTCCAAGCAGACACTATCGACTCTCGTTGTGACATTTATCCTAAAGGAGAAGATAAAGTTTCTAAAGTAGTAAATTGTACCTTTTCTCAACGTCAAGGGTTTATTAGCATTCGACGGGAAGATGGGATAACTTACGAATTGAAACCCAATGGCACTAATAACTATACCGATCAAAATGGGAAACCTGTCATCCGAGAAATAGATGGTGAAACATTAATTTTTCGCTTACAAAAAGAATCGGTTTATGTCTATCAGGGGGAAAAAGCACCCTCTTCATCCCATTCTCAAGGTAACACGCCTGAAAATCTTTACAGTACCACACCTCCGGCGTTGCAAGATTTAGTGGGTTCAAGGGCTGGACAAGCCGAAAATCAATTAATTTCCAGAGGCTATACTTACCGCAATACCGTTACTTTTGAAGGGGGTAAAAGTGCTTATTATATCGAAAATAAAACTGGCTATTGTGTAGAAGTCGGCACTGTTGAGGGACGTTTTAGTAGCATTGTTTATAATTCGAGCGATCGCTGTCATAAATAATCAAAAATTGCGGGGTGGGCATTGCCCACCCCGCACTCAGGTTATGTTACTCTCAACGTAGAACATTTTTGGGGAAATTATTGTCCTATGGAATGGTTTACCATTCTTCTCTCCAGTTTCATTGCGGCCATTACCCCGGTGGGGTTCATTGTCGATACTGTTGTCGCTAACACCCTACGGGCCCAAGTTGCCGGGGTTGAAGAATTAGCGGTTCGGGTTGATAATACCCCCAGTTATCAACCCATTCAGGGGAAAGTTGATCGCATTCGTATTGCTAGTCGTGGCCTCGAACCCATTGAGAATCTGAGAATTGATTCTTTTGAACTAGAAACTGATCCCCTTGATTTCGATCTCAATCGTATCCAACAACCGGGAGGGATTAAAAAATTACGGGAATCTCTCCGTAAACCCTTTCAAGGGGCGTTTCGCATGGTGATCAAAGAAACTGATCTCAATCAAGCCCTGGAATCTCCTAATATTAAAGTTCAAATACAAAAACTGTTAGATCAAGTTCTTCCCCCACAAGCTCCTCGGTTTGAAATTGTAAAATTACGCCTCAATTTTTTGCAAGAAAATCGTTTAGGATTAGAAGTAGAATTGAAACAAGAAGCGGAAGAAGGACAAGAAAGTAATCAATTAGATATTACGGCTGAAGTGAGTTTTCAAGTGGAGGGAGGCCGTTCTATTAAACTCATTGATCTCAGTGCTACCCTCAACGAAAGAAAATTATCACAACGATTTTTAGGACTGTTAACGGAAGGCATTAATCAACAATTAGATTTAGCAATTTTTGAAAATCAAGGCTTCATAGCCAGAATTTTAAAGTTAAATCTCAATGAGGATACTTTAGATATTGTGGCATTTTTTCGCCTTAATCCGGCCTCGGCTGAGGAACCGTAACCTAAGCTAAAATCGTCATTAGAGTTATACACGGTTCAGGGGAAAGATCATGCAGGATAATAATCATCAACGTCGTTCCTCCGTCGCCTTTATTGCTGGAGTCATTGCTGCCGTTTTAGCAACGGGAGGTGGGGCCGCTTGGTGGGCCTTAAATAATTTAACCCAGTCCCCTCAAACCACTTCCCCAAACCCTACAGAAAGTCCAGTTAACCAAGAGTCAAGCACTCAACAACGGGGAGCCATTTATTGGTTAGATACCACAGGCGATCGCCTAAAATTAAAAAGTAGTCCGGTTATCGCCCAAAAGTCTCTGACGGCTGAAGAAGTCTTACGAACGGCATTAGAAGGCTTATTATCGGGGTCAAATACTGAGAATGAATCTACTACCATTCCCCCAAATACCAAGCTACTAAGCCTCAAATTAGACAAAGAAGGAGTCCATCTCAATCTATCTTCAGAATTTACCACAGGGGGCGGCAGTGCTTCGATGACTGGTCGTTTAGCTCAACTTTTGTATACAGCCACCAGTTTAGAACCTAAAGCCAAAGTTTGGTTATCCGTTGACGGAAAACCTTTGGATGTGTTAGGAGGAGAAGGATTGATGATTGAACAACCTATGACCCGTCAATGGTTTGAAGAAAATTTTGAATTGTAACAGGAACATCGGGATTTTGATTGACGAGCAAAAATCTTTTGTTAAAATCCAAGATGATTGATTAATCTGGTCTAGATAATTCCTCAAATCCCTATGATAAGCTTATTCACCCGTTTACTTCGTGTCTGCGCTATTATTCCCCTTCCCGCTAGTTTGTTGCTTTTGAGTCTTGCACCTTCACCCGCTAAAGCTGATGGTTGGAACCAGTTTAGTGTCTGTATTACACAATTGGAAAAATATCAGGTATCAGGCAATGATGCTGCCATTGCTTGTTCTGATGCACTAATTCCCAAAGAATTATCTCAATGTGTTAGTATGATTGGTCTTGCAACTCCTATTAAGGGGAATGACTCTTTAAGAGCTTGTTATCAGGTTAGACGACCTATTGACTTAGGTAACTGTGTGGCGGATATTTATCATCAATTTCCTAGTCTGGCCAATGTTGACCCAGAAACTAATAGCAATGAAACCGCTTTATTAACCTTATTAAATTCCTGTCGTGCTAGTTTACAACCAGGTTTTTATTCGCAATGTGTGATTGCTTCTGCTAGACAAGTTTCAGATATAACACCTGTTAAAGCGATGGATACTTGTTTGGCGGCACAAGATTTTCCCCGCGATTTATTTCCCGCCTATACTGAAGAGTAATTATCTCATATTTATCAACTCAAATAAGTCCGCGAAGGCGGACTTTGTTTGTTTAGCTTGACCATTGATGGTCTAATTTATTAATTTTTTTCCTAAAACATGAAAATTTTATTAGTCGCTTTCAGTGGTTTATTAATGGGGTTGACAACGGCTCCATTTTCTGCTTTTTATTTGGCTTGGATCGCCTTAATTCCCTTGTGGTTATTCACAATTTTAGATGATAAAAATAACCCTAAATTAACTCTAAAAAATTTTATTTTCAGTCCAAAAACCTTGATGGCATTTGTTTGGGGATTTTGTTATCATGGTTTTGCTTTATTCTGGATTACCGGAATTCATCCCATGACTTGGATGGGAGTTCCTTGGTTAGTAAGTTTATTTATTGCTGCATTTTGTTGGGTTTTTATTACAGTTTGGGGTGCGATATTAGTTACTTTTTGGTCATTTTTAATCCGTTGGTTTAATCTAAAAAATACTAATAAATTAGGCTTTAAAAATGGATTAATTAAAGCAATTTCAAGGGTAATTGTTGGGGCAGCTATCTGGTGTTTGTTAGAATTAATTTGGAATCAAGGTGCTTTATGGTGGACTTCTTTATCTTATACTCAGAGTCCCCATAATTTAGGGATTTTACAACTGACTAAATTATCCGGTTATTCAACCGTAACTGCTGCTATTGTTGCCGTTAATGGTTTGATAGCAGAGTCCCTTATCTTAGGGCAAAACAATCATAAAAATAAAGCTCAATCTTTAAGTTTATTAATCACTGCAATCTTAATGTTTATTAGCTTACATTTAATTGGATTATTATTATATAATCAACCTATTATTAATAATGAGAATCAAGCCATTAAAGTCGGAATTATTCAAGGAAATATCCCCAATACTATTAAACTTTATCCTGAAGGATGGAAAAAAGCCATTGAAGGTTATACAAAAGGCTATGAAACCTTAGCTATTCAAGATGTTGATTTAGTAATTACCCCAGAAACCGCCTTACCCTTTGATTGGAATTATATTGTTAATAATAGTTCATTTTATACGGCAATTTTAAACAAAAAAGTCCCTGTAATTTTAGGAGCATTTGGTAGTCAAGGAACAAGTTATACTAATAGTTTATTGATGATTACAGAAACAGGTAAAATCTTAAGTCGCTTTGATAAAGTCAAATTAGTGCCTTTAGGTGAATATATCCCTTTTGAAAACATTCTCGGTAAAATCATTAATAGACTTTCTCCCTTAGATAGTCATTTAGCAGCAGGAAAACCAGATCAAATTTTTAAGACTCCTTTTGGTCAAGCTATTACAGGAATTTGTTATGAATCTGCCTTTAGTGAGCATTTTCGTCGCCAAGCAAAAGCAGGAGGAGAGTTTATTATTACCGCTTCCAATAATGCCCATTATAGTCAAATAATGCCCGCCCAACATCATGCACAGGATATCATTCGCGCCATTGAAACCGATAGATGGATGGCCAGAGCAACCAATACAGGATATTCCGCAATTATTAATCCTCACGGGGATACTTTATGGATATCTGATCTTAATACCTACCAATTACATCAAGATACAATTTATCGCAGAAACACCCAAACCTTATATGTTAAATGGGGAGATTGGTTAAGCATAATATTATGTCTTATTTCAGGCTTTTTGGTATTGATAAAACTTTAAGCAATGTCTGTAGGGGCAATTCATGAATCGCCCCTACCAAAATACAATTTATAGAAACGCTGTTTGAGAATTATTTTAGTTATCCTAGGGAAATATTTAACCGCAAAAAATGCTAAGATAAGACTAATTAATCAAAAAACCTAACTTCAAAAAAACCGATGACTTCTCTCACTTCACCCTCCGTAGGCGAACAAACCATTGAATTAGCCCCTAGCTACAAAATTCCTCTGGTTTTGATCGCAATTGCGATTCCCCTTCTCTTAGTACAACCTTGGTTCAGCTTACCCTTAGCTCTGTTTGGTCTATTTCTCTTATTACAAACCGTAACGATTCGCTTACAGTTTACCCCAACCTCCTTAGATGTTTACCGTTCCAGTAAGCTTCTTCGCCACTTCCCCTATGCTGAATGGACAAACTGGCGTATTTTCTGGAATCCCGTCCCCATTTTATTTTATTTTCGGGAAGTCAACAGCATTCACTTTCTGCCGATTATTTTTGATCCCAAAACCCTAAAAGCTTGTTTAGAAGAACGCTGTCCCCTGATAAAATAAAAGTTAATCGGTGTCGTCAAAAATCATAAAACATTTTAAGATCTTTCAGCCGATCCGTTTAACTAAATTTTGGATTAATGAATTCAGACCCCTCCCAGTCCCCCAAACCAGACATAACTCCTGATGTTGAAGAAAACTTCGTCGAAAATTTCCCCCTTTCACCAGACGAGGAAAAACTTGAACCTCTGATCCTTCCTGCTTCCGAAAATAAGGAAACCTCAGCCACAGAATTACCTGTTGAGATCGCTTCAACCCTCAACCCTCAACCCCAAGCAACTCTAAACCTAGAAACTCAGATTCAACAACTCAGCCAACAAGTTGACTCCCTACAACAGCAAAAAAAAGCATTAACCGCAGAAATTGAAGCTTTAGAAATCAGGAAAGCCCAAAAACTGGTGGAACAAACCCAAGATATTGAACAAGTTTTGCGTCAAATGGTTCAAGAAGGGTTAAAAGAACTTCAGCAACAAAAACAAACTCTAGAAATGTCCGTTGAACAACTCGAACGCCGTCGAGATCGCATTCGGGAGGAAATGAAGACTACTTTTGCCGGAATTTCCCAGGATTTAGCGATTCGGGTACAAGGGTTTAAAGATTATCTGGTTGGGAGTTTACAAGATTTAGCGGCCGCTGCGGAACAATTAGAATTACCGACGGGAGAAACTTGGACAACTCCCCCCGAAACCCCGACACCTCCCCCCCCAAGTTCCCCTAATGCCCAGTTTGCGCCCCAAGCTTTTGCAGAGCAAACCCGCAGAATTCAACAAATTCTTGATCAGTATCGCAAAAATCCTGATTATTATGGGCCGCCTTGGCAATTGCGTCGTACCTTTGAACCCATTCACGCCGAGCGTGTGCAACAATGGTTCTTTAAGCAAGGGGGACGGGGAACTATTCGTTCTATGGGTAGTCGCCTACAAAATATTTTAGTGGCCTCAGCCGTAATTTCGGTGCTTAATCAGTTACATGGCGATCGCACTCGCTTCCTTATCCTAGCCAATAGTCCCGAAAGACTGGGAGAATGGCGACGAGGACTACAAGACTGTTTAGGCATTTCTCGCGGTGACTTTGGTCCAGAAAAGGGTGTAGTCTTATTTGAGTCCCCAGAAGCACTAATACAGAAGGCGGAGAGGTTGGTCGAGGAGCAATTTCTACCCATAGTCATCATTGACGAAACAGAGGAACAAATTAACCTTTCTCTCTTACAATTTCCTTTGTGGTTAGCGTTTGCGCCTGATCCCCAACAAATGTCCAGTTATCTCTATTAATAAACGATTTTGACCTATGGCTTGGCTAATTAGTGCATTATTGATCTTAGTTGACTACTTACTCGGTTCAATTCCCACTGGTTATTTTACCGGATTGTACCTCGAAGGAATTGATATTCGAGAACATGGTTCTGGTTCAACGGGGGCCACCAATGTCCTGCGAACCATTGGTAAACGAGCAGCTATCTTTGTTTTAACAGTAGATCTCGCTAAAGCTATGTTAGCGGTTGTTTTAATCAAATTATGGTTTTTCTTGTCCCCTGTAGACCTGGTTCCCCTGGAATGGAAATCCTGGTTAATGGTTTTTGGAGCGATCGCGGCTGTCTTGGGTCACAGTAAGTCCATTTTTCTCAATTTTACCGGAGGAAAATCTGTGGCCGCCAGTTTAGGGGTTTTGTTGGTGCTTAACCCCATCATTGCTTTGGGAACCCTTGGCAGTTTTTTGGCAATGTTGGCCATTTCTCGCATTGTTTCTTTGAGTTCCATCACAGGAGTAATCGCGGTTAATATTATGATGGTGGCCTTAAATCAACCCTTACCCTATTGTTTATTTGGGGTGATTGTGGGAATTTATGTAATTGTTCGTCATCGGACTAATATTATTCGTCTTTTGGAAGGAACAGAACCGAGAATTGGGCAAAAATTACAGAAAGAAGAAGCAAAACCGATCTAAATGTCCAAATGAAGTCTTAAGGCTGCATTTACTAATTCCATAATGGCTTCACTCAAGATTCCAATCGCTGACTCCTGAATACGTTCTTTAGAGATGGTTCTTACCTGTTGTGCTTGCACTTTAGAAGGGACGGGTAAACCACTCTCAGAGGGTTGTATCAAAACCTCAAAGGGATAAACACGAGTAACATTAGAGGTAAGGGGAAGAATAGTGATGGTAGAAGCAGCACGATTATTTATATCATTGCTTACAATCAAAACAGGACGGCGTTTTGCCATTTCTGAACCCATAGCAGGATCAAGGTTAGCGTAGTAAATCTCACCACGTTTCATTGCTTAGTCCATCAGTTACGGTTATTTCCCAAACTTCGTCAATTTCCTGACTTGCTTGTTTATAAGCTGCTTCTAATTCTTTTTCTTGTAGTAATGCTAAGGCTTTCTCGATGACCTGCGAGCGAGATTTACAACCTTTGCTAATCTTATAATTCTCGATAAATTGCACCTGGGATGGTGGTAAGGAAATCGATAACTTTTGAGCCGTCATGGTAGGAAAATGAGTGGGATAATACCTTCCTACTTAATGTTAGTCTATTTCGCCAAAAAGCACTAAATTGCCCCGAAATTTATTAAAAATTAACTTGACAAAATAACTAAAATATGTATTAAAAAAACTTCCAAATCAGGTTAGTCAAATAGTGAAATATATCTTAAGATTAACAGATAAGAGAATTAATTTTCTTAACGACTCGCTCACAAAAAATAAGAAATAGACTAGGAGGACATATATGGCACTCGTACCTATGCGGCTGCTTTTAGATCACGCGGCAGAGAACGGTTATGGTATTCCTGCATTTAATGTTAACAATTTAGAGCAAATCCTGTCGATCATGCAGGCTGCTGACGAAACCGATAGCCCCGTTATCTTACAAGCTTCTCGTGGTGCCCGTAAATATGCAGGGGAAAACTTCCTCCGTCATTTAATTTTAGCCGCGGCAGAAAGCTATCCTCATATTCCCATTGCTATGCACCAAGATCATGGTAACAGCCCTGCAACCTGCTACAGTGCTATCCGCAATGGTTTTACCAGTGTTATGATGGACGGTTCCTTAGAAGCGGATGCTAAAACCCCTGCCAGTTTTGAGTACAACGTTAGCGTTACTGCTGAAGTCGTAAAAGTGGCTCACTCTGTGGGTGCTAGTGTGGAAGGTGAACTGGGTTGTTTAGGTTCCCTCGAAACTGGTAAAGGTGAAGCTGAAGATGGCCACGGTTTTGAAGGCGCGCTTTCCCATGATCAATTATTAACTGATCCCGAAGAAGCGGTAGAATTTGTTACCAAAACTCAAGTTGATGCCCTCGCAGTTGCGATCGGTACCAGTCATGGTGCTTATAAATTCACCAAAAAACCGACTGGCGATGTTTTAGCCATTAGCCGTATTCAAGAAATTCACGCGCTTCTGCCGAATACTCACCTTGTGATGCACGGTTCTTCCTCTGTTCCCCAGGAATGGATTGATATGATCAACCAATACGGTGGTAAGATTCCTGAAACCTACGGTGTACCTGTTGAAGAAATTCAGAAAGGTATTAAGAGTGGGGTTCGTAAAGTCAATATTGACACAGATAACCGTTTAGCGATCACTGCTGCTATTCGTGAAGCTGCGGCTAAAGATCCTTCTAACTTTGACCCCCGTCACTTCATGAAGCCTTCTATCACTTACATGAAGCAAGTTTGTCTTGATCGTTATCAGCAATTCTGGACTGCTGGCAATGCTAGTAAGATCAAGCAAATGTCCCTTGATGATTATGCTGCTAAGTATGCTAAAGGTGAATTAACTGCTGGAACCAAGAAAGCCGTTGCTGTCTAGTCTTTGACTAGAATTAGCGATTTAATCATGGTTCATAATTAAATGCTTTGGGTAGCTTTATAAGTTGCCCAATTTTTTTAATCGCTGAGACAACTCATAACTTCTTACATTCTAAACCTCTGCCAACGCTCCAAATATTTTTTACCAAAGATCGGTTCTTTCCGGTCGAAAATAGCATAAAGACCTAATTTTGCCCGGTCAATCACTAAAAACCAGATAAACCCATAACCCCAACTGGCGGCTGTCCAAGGAAACCCAATGCCAGGAATAAAAATTCCGAAAATTGCCATCAGGGTTGAGATTAAAGCTGCTGTTCCTGTTGATAATAACAAAGCTTTGCCAGGTTTCATCGACCAGAAATGCCCCTCGACACGAGTAGCGTAAATGGTCATCATTCCCCCGACGGCAAGGTTTAAATAAACTAAGGTAGGGATGAGATCTTTGGGAATGGTAAAGACTTTTTCGGCCAGGTAATAAAGAATAAACGTCTCGAAAACACAAATAAGTCCTAAAGCGGCTGAAATCCCTAATGTTCTGGTCATATCCCATGATTGGGGAGTTTGCGATGTAGGAGCGCGATCGTAAGCAATGCTGACTAATGCTCCATCATTAAGTAAAGCCAAAAACACGATCATTACAGCCGTTAAGGGATAGGAATTGAAGAAAAGAATCGCTAAGGTGGTAAATACCAACACGCGAATGGTTTCAATGACTCGGTAAATGGTATAGCTAGTCATGCGGGCGAAAATTTGGCGACTCAGCCGAATAGCATCAATAATCACTGAAAGTCCAGGGGCCAGCAAAACAATATCTGCCGCCGCACGGGCCGCATCTGTCGCCCCAGAAACAGCAATTCCCACATCTGCCTTTTTTAGTGCTGGCGCGTCGTTAACCCCATCTCCTGTCATGCCTACAATATGACCCCGATGTTTGAGAACATCAACAATGTGATATTTATCTTCGGGAAACACTTGACCAAACCCGTCAGCTTGCTCGATTTCGTCATTTAAGTTAGATAGTTGACTAGCGGGAGTATTTCTCAGCATTTCTGCATCGAGAATGTTTTGACCTAAGCCTAATTGTCGGCAGGTTTCTCGCGCAATTAAGACTTGATCTCCTGTCACCATCTTCACCGGAACCCCAAACCGACGGGCAGCTTCAATGGTTATTTTAGAATCAGGACGAGGAGGATCAAACAGGGAAAGAATACCGAGAAACTGCCATTGTCCGAGATCGTTAGTGCGGGCTACTCCTAAAGCCCGATACCCTTTTTTGGCATAGTCTTCGATCACCTGATTGACTGGCCCTTCTATGTCTGCTGTATTAACGACAAGGGATAAGATAACTTGGGGCGCACCTTTGGCCACATTAAAAGTCTTGCCGTTTTGGTCTTGTACCTGGGCTTCTGTTCGTTTACTGACGGGATCAAAGGGGGTAAAGTGCAGGATCTGATACTCTTGAAGTTGGGTTTGATCTTTGAGTCCAGCGATCACGGTTAAATCGATGGGATCTTCATTTTCTGACTGGGATGCTAGGGCTGCCGCTAGAATCATTTCCTCGGCGTTAACCCCTTCTAGGGTATAAGGATCGCCTAAAGTTAATTGATTTAGAGTCAGAGTTCCGGTTTTGTCAGAACATAGCATATCCATTCCCGCTAATTCTTCAATGGAAGACAAGCGAGTGACTACTACATCTTTCTTGGCTAAGTTTTGCGCCCCCACTGCCATACTAATCGACAAAACCGTGGGCATAGCCACGGGAACGGAAGCAACAGTTAATACTAAGCAGAATTTTAGCAAGGAGAAGAAGCGATCGCCTTCATAGAGTCTGACAAAGAGGATGATACCAACTAGGGCGATCGCCGCAATAATTAAAAAGTCTCCAATTTTTAAAACGGCCTTCTGGAAATGACTCACATTATCGGTTTCGGCGACTAATTTGGCTGTTTTACCAAAAAAGGTATTAACTCCTGTGGCATTGACGACAGCCTCTGCTTGTCCTTGTTTGAGGATGGAACCGGAGTAAACCTGATCCCCTGTTTTGTGAGTCACAGGGAGAGATTCTCCTGTTAAGGAAGCTTGATCAATTTTGAGAGGATCACAGTCTAATAAGCGTCCATCAGCAGGTAAGACATCCCCAATTTTGAGACGGATGATATCTCCTGGGACAAGTTCCCTTGCTGGTACTGTTGTCCAATGTCCCTCCCGTTTGGCAGTTGCATTAAGAGCTAGTTGAGATTTAAGGGCCGCGACGGCATCCCCTGCGGATTTTTCTTCCCAAAATCCAATGACACTATTTCCGACTAATAATAATAAAATAATGCCAAAATCTGTCCAATCTCCTACTAATGCTGATAGGATAACGGCTGCCTCAATCATCCAAGGAATAGGGCCCCAAAAATAAGAGAGAAATTCTATTAGTGGATTAACGGTTTTTTCTTCTAATTCGTTATAACCGTATTGAGAAAGGCGACTTTCGACTTCTGTTTGATTGAGTCCATTGGGTGATGTTCCCAACTGTTTCATCAAGTCTGGTAAGGATAAATCTGAGGAAAGAACGTTAGTATTATTCATTTTCTAACAACTCCTTAGTTTCCCTTAAATTATACTGGATGATAAAAGAAACTTACTCCCAAAATAAAATAAGTGGCTAAAAGTAGAGTTCCATCCAACCAATTAGAACGCCCACTAAAACTAATTAAATTAGTAACTGTAACAGCCACAGCCATTGCAACAACCTCAAAAAAGTTAAAATCAAGATCCATTCCTGGATTCATTCTTCCTCCTACTAAAATCAATAAAGGCGCGACCAATAAAGTAATTAATAAACTATCACCTGTAGCCGTGGCCACTGTTAAATCCATCTGATTTTTTAAAGCTAATCGAACTACGGTAACAATGCCAGCTACATCACTAATTAAAGGTAATAAAATTACCCCAGTAAATAATGGTGTAAAACCGAATCCATCGATAACAGAATCAAGATCTTTGACAAATAATTCCGATTCAAAAGCCACTCCCATTGTCATCAGAAGAAGTACAATTATCCATAACCATAACTGATGATAAACACCTGTTAGTTTTTGTCCTTCTAAGGAATCTGATTCAGTTTCAATTGCTACACTAACATCATAAAGATAACTGTGAGTTTTTAAGGAGAATAATAAGGTTAATCCATAGACGATAATTAAGACAGTTGCTACCATCACAGAGATTTGCTCAATTGCTTTGGGATCAACTAAATTTGAGGTATTAATCGCTAGTGTGGGTAAGGCGATCGCAATCACTCCTAAAGTCATAGATAATCCGTTGACTCTCGCTAGAATTGGTTGAAATTCTTGTTCTTTATAACGAATTCCTCCTGTCAACATAGCTAATCCTAAAAAGAGCAGTAAATCGCTTAAAATGCTGCCTGTAATACTTGCTTTGACCAGATCAACTAATCCTTCTTTTAAAGCAACAAATGCAATAATTAATGTGGTAGCACTGCCAAAAATAGCATTGACTAAACCCCCTAGGGTTGGCCCGGTAAAAATCGCCACTTTCTCCGTAGCGATACTTAACCCAATGGACAAGGGAATAATCGATAAAACTGAATAAATAAAACTAAAACTCTTGTCCCAATTCAGAACATCTGCTGCGATAGAAAGTGGCACTAAAATTAAAAGAAATAGAGCGACGCTTTTTTCAAAAGTTATTTTTAACAAAAGTTTCTCCTTATTATTTGCTGTTAAGTTTAAGAGTCATTCGCTGCTCTCCTTTTGTCTAATAAATTCTTCAAGTTGTTCAATCTGTTTCTGCTGTTTTAACAATAAGTTTTTGAGTTCAACTATTTCTTGTTCTCTCAGAAGGTCTACTTTATCATGAAGTAATCCTATTTCTAATTCAGCCTTCATATTAACTTCGTAGTCGTGTTTAGCTTCTTGGCGATCAACTGCTGCTTGGCGATTTTGACTCATCATAATAATTGGTGCAGCATAAGCAGCTTGAAAAGAAAGCACTAAATTAAGCAAAATGAAAGGATAGGGGTCCCAATGCTTAACAAAAGCAACCCCATTCAGCATCACCCAAATTGATAAAATAACCGATTGAATAATGATAAAACGCCAAGATCCCATAACGGCAGCAAAACCATCAGATAAGCGATCGCCCATCTTGATGATTGGTTTAGGGGGATTTTGTGCGGGTTTTCGTTCTCGGAGTCTCAGTAGTAGTTTATATTCTTCTGGACTCACTTTGGGGCGGAGTGGATGTCTATAAGCCATTAGCTTCCCTTCCCTGTGTTACAAAAAACTCATACTGCGATCGCCAATTAAAGCGATTTCCCAATCCGCCATAAACAAAGACTAAAGCCGGAGAGTCACCGGAATGGTAACAAACTTGTCGCTTTACACCTCGACGCAAAGAGATTAATTGGCCCATCTAATTTTTATTTGATATTATCACCTTAACTCTCTGTACTGTTAATGGGGTCGCCGAAACTTGGGATGATATTGAACTCAACGGAAACTGTAAATATAAATGGTTGAAAAAATTTCATATTAATAATGGTAATATAGAGGGAAATTACCAAAATCTCTCTAGCTAATTTCATATATTAGTTACCACATTGAGCGATGAAAAAAAATCAAGAATCCTAAAATTTCAAGTAAAAATATCCCTAAACTCTCTCAGATTATTATGTGTCAATTATTAGGAATGAATTGTAATATCCCAACTGATATTTGTTTTTCTTTTGAGGGTTTTTGTACGCGAGGAGGACAAACAGATGAACATAAAGATGGTTGGGGAATTGCTTTTTTTGAAGGGAAAGGATGCCGATTATTTTTAGATGCAAAACCATCTACAAACTCTCCCATTGCTGACTTAGTGAAACGCTATCCTATCCATTCTACCCATGTTATTGCTCATATTCGTAAAGCAACTAAGGGAGAAATTAGGTTAGACAATTGTCATCCTTTTCGACGGGAACTTTGGGGACGATATTGGGTTTTTGCTCATAATGGAGATTTACCAGATTTTGAGCCTAATAATTCTCAATTTTATCAACCTGTGGGAACGACGGATAGTGAACAAGCTTTTTGTTTTATTTTAAATAAACTACGTCAAGAATTCCCCCAGGAAAAGCCCCCTTTAGCGATACTTTACCATGCCTTGAATGAGATTACTTTATCCTTAGCTAATCTGGGAATCTTTAACTATTTATTATCTGATGGGGAGTCATTTTTTGCCCATTGTTCCACTAAATTACATTATATCATTAGACAAGCTCCTTTTGGGGCTGCCCATTTAATTGATCAAGATGTTACGGTAGACTTTCAAGCATTGACCCGTGAAAGCGATCGCGTGGCAGTTATTGCGACCACTCCCTTAACAGATAATGAAGTTTGGACACCCTTACAACCTAATCAATTAATCGCTTTTCAAGATGGTTTACCTCTCAAAATTAGCTAACTAAATTAAGAGATTTCTTGAATTTTTTTAGCCAACTCAACATGAAGTTTATGACTTGCTTTATAAGCTAAAAAATGAGCTTGAGGGATAGTTCCTAATAAACTTAAATCTCCTACCAAATCCAATAACTTATGACGTACAGGTTCATTTTCAAACCGTAAAGGAGGATTAACCCAACCATTGCGATCGCAAACTAAAGCATTCTCTAAATTACCTCCTTTAATTAACCCTGCTTGTTTTAATTGTTCAATCTGATCAGCAAATCCAAAAGTTCTAGCAGGGGCAATAAAATCGACAAAAGATTCTTTTTTTTGATTCCAACTAATCCATTGATTACCAATCGCTTCATAGGGATAATCAACCCCATAGCTAAACAGCATTTCTGGGGCAGGAAGGGCCGCTACAAAAGCATCTCCATCCCTAACCCATATAGGTTCATTAATGGGGCTTCCTGGCACTATTTTCGACGGTTTCAGACCCGATTTAATAATAGCATCAACCCAATTTTTAGCTGATCCATCTAATAAGGGAACTTCGGGGCCATCAATTTCAATTCGAGCATTTTCAATACCACAACCTACCAAAGCAGCTAATAAATGTTCTACGGTGCGAACCGTAGCATTATTAGAGCCTAATTCTGTTGATAAAGTTGTTTGTTTGACTGAAGAAACTTGAGCAGGAATGATGGGTTTTTCTGGTAAATCTACCCGCACAAAATAACGTCCTTCTCCAGATTTTGCGGGTAAAATTGTTACTTGAGTAATTGCCCCAGAATGTAAACCAATTCCTGATAATGTAAAGCCTTTTTCAATCGTTGATGTCATCATCACTCCTCTATAAAATTGATTTATCCTGTTTTCATTTGAGTTATTAATACTGTAACATAAGCATACTTCGGCAAGCTGTTATTGAGCGTAGTCGAAATACAGTATAAGTTTCGATAACCTGACATAATTATGTCACAATTTATCTTTATTTGGCACTAAAATAAGATTAGTCCTGCCATGATCTCCGTATTTTACCGATGGAACCTTTAACCCTTCTTGCTACTATTGTTACCATTACTATAACAGGTGCTTTAAACCGTGTGGGTGAAATTGCCCTAGATGGTACTATAGACAAATTTAAGCGACTTATTGAAAGAGAACATCCTGATACTTTACAACAATTACAAGCAGCAGCGTCTAACCCCGCAGCGTTACCAGAAACGATAGAGGTAATGGCAACTTTAATTGAAAATGATGCTGAGGTGAAAGCTATTGCTGAAAAGGTAGCGCAGGAAAACAACAAAAATCCTCAAGTAATTAAATATATGAAAAATGTCGGTTTTATTGCAGAAGCGGGGTCAAATATCACAAATTTTACTCAGAATTTTAACTGAATAAAGTCACCTGTTGGGGAACTGGTAAACAAAACTCCCCCAAAACGTATCCCCTTTTGTTCTCGTTATTTTGTGGGACGAGAAACAGAAATGATGCGTCTAGAAGAAGACTTAAAACGAGGGGATATGGTGGCGATTTCTGCAGTTGCAGGAGTTGGAGGTATTGGTAAGACTGAGTTGGCGAGTCAATATGCTAATAAATATCAAAATAATTATCCTGGGGGAATTATTTGGTTAAGCGAAGGTGTCAATGATATTAGTTTAGAAGTTCTGCAATTTTTCCAAGTAGAACTTAAGCTGGATGTTCCTTTTAAAGATTATCAAGATAGACCTTTATCGGTAAAGCAACAGATTAATTATTGTTGGCAACATTATCCTTTTGATGGTTTGGTTTTGGTGGTTTTTGATGATATTACTAACATTGAAAATTTACTGGAATCTATTCCAGAAGATAAACGCTTTCGTCTTTTAGTAACAACTCGTTTACGAAATTTAGACCCTAATTATTTTCAGACTATCCCTTTAGATATTCTCTCGGATACAGAAGCATTAGAACTGTTAACTAAGTTACTTGGTGACAAAGATAAACGAACCCAAAAAGAACCCGAAAATGCAGCTAAATTATGCGAATGGTTGGAGTATTTACCTTTGGGAATACAGTTAATTGGGGGATATTTAAGAAATGATCCTGATTTATCTTTGGTTAGTCTATTAAGTCAGCTAGAAACCAAGGGACTAGAAGATGCTTCTCTACAAGAAAAAAGCGAATACAAGATTAAAAAGGTCTTTGCTTTCACTTGGGAGAAACTCAACCCTATTACTCAACAAGTGGGAATGTTCCTCAGTTTATTCTCTCCTAAAGAGATTGTTTGGGAGGTAGTAGAATATGTAGCTATTGGGGAAGATTTAGCAGAAAATAGAACACCTTTAAATCTATCGACGGATGAGTTAAACGAAGGAAAGAAGGAACTATATAGTTATCATCTTTTACAACGGGATGATACAGACGAATATTATAAAATTCATGCACTGGTTCGTCTCTTTTTGCAGGAGAAATTAGTAGAGTCTGCTGCTTTTTCTCTCATGAATACTTTTAGTCAAAATTTAATCGCTATTTTCCAAAATATTAACCAATCTCCCACCCTAGAACAGATTGATTTTTATCGTTTCTTCATCCTCCATTTAGAAGAATTAGGGAACTATTTAAGTGAAACTATTCCTAACTCCCCTTCCTCATCTTTTGAACAATTTAAGGTACAGCTACAACAGTCAGTTACAGATAAACAAATTATTAGGGTATTTATTAGTTTAAGTCGCTTTTTTAATGGTCAAGGATTGTATTTAAGTGCAGAACCTTGGTCTAAAAAATGTCTAGAAGTTGTGATAAAACGCTTAGGAGACAATCATCCCGATGTCCCTACTTCCCTCAACAATTTAGCAGCTTTGTACGATTCCCAAGGAAGGTACGAAGATGCAGAACCTCTCTATTTACAAGCATTAGAACTGAGTCAACGACTATTAGGAGACAATCATCTCGATGTCGCTACTTACCTCAACAATTTAGCAGCTTTGTACAAATCCCAAGGAAGGTACGAAGATGCAGAACCTCTCTATTTACAAGCATTAGAATTGAAAAAACGACTATTAGGAGACAATTATCCCAATGTAGCTACTTACCTCAACAATTTAGCAGCTTTGTACGATTCCCAAGGAAGGTACGAAGATGCAGAACCTCTCTATTTACAAGCATTAGAATTGAGAAAACGACTATTAGGAGACAATCATCCCGATGTCGCTTCTTCCCTCAACAATTTAGCAGGTTTGTACAATTCCCAAGGAAGGTACGAAGATGCAGAACCTCTCTATTTACAAGCATTAGAATTGAGAAAACGACTATTAGGAGACAATCATCCCGATGTCGCTTCTTCCCTCAACAATTTAGCAGAATTATACCGTTCCCAAGGAAGGTACGAAGATGCAGAACCTCTCTATTTACAAGCATTAGAACTGAAAAAACGACTATTAGGAGACAATCATCCCCATGTCGCTACTTCCCTCAACAATTTAGCAGAATTATACCGTTCCCAAGGAAGGTACGAAGATGCAGAACCTCTCTATTTACAAGCATTAGAACTGTGGAAACGACTATTAGGAGACAATCATCCCCATGTCGCTTATTCCCTCAACAATTTAGCATTATTGTACAAATCCCAAGGCAGGTACGAAGATGCAGAACCTCTCTATTTACAAGCATTAGAATTGAGTAAACGATTATTAGGAGACAATCATCCCGATGTCGCTACTTCTCTCAACAATTTAGCAGAATTATACCGTTCCCAAGGAAGGTATGAAGATGCAGAACCTCTCTATTTACAAGCATTAGAACTGAAAAAACGACTATTAGGAGACAATCATCCCGATGTCGCTACTTCCCTCAACAATTTAGCAGCTTTGTACGATTCCCAAGGAAGGTACGAAGAAGCAGAACCTCTCTTTTTACAAGCATTAGAACTGTGGAAACGACTATTAGGAGACAATCATCCCTATGTCGCTACTTCCCTCAACAATTTAGCAGCTTTGTACAAATTCCAAGGAAGGTACGAAGAAGCAGAACCTCTCTTTTTACAAGCATTAGAACTGTGGAAACGACTATTAGGAGACAATCATCCCGATGTCGCTACTTCCCTCAACAATTTAGCAGCTTTGTACGATTCCCAAGGAAGGTACGAAGAAGCAGAACCTCTCTATTTACAAGCAATTAATATTAGTCGAGAAAGATTAGGAGAAAATCATCCTAATACCCAAACCTTTCATCAAAATTATAGGATAATGTTGTCCCAAAGACGCAACCCCTGGAAACGACTATTATTAGGATTAATTCAAGGGGTTTTAAGACTGTTGATTTTACCCTTTTATTATGTTTGGTTAGGGTTGCGGTGGTTGGTTAGAAGGTTGCGTCATTAATGAATTATTATGAATTATTGTAGGGGCATGGCATTAACCAATTATTGACCCCATCCAAAATTTATAAATTGCCATGCCCTAATTTAATTATCGATAACCAATTATTGACCCCATACATCATTTATAAATTGCCATGCCCCAATTTAATTATCGATACAATAAATTAATTAAATTATTAATAATGGGTTTGGGCATGGCAATATAATTGTTTAGGTTTCATCCTGAGATTAATGATGCCATGCCCCTACAAATTAAATCAATACAACAAGAACAGATTAATTTAAGCTGCCAAGTCATAATTTTTGACCGTGAAAATAGGGGTTATAGGCGCACAATTTAGAATCGTTCCCCAATACCAAAATGGACACGAGAGTCACCCTCATTAGTAATCCCATAGTCTACCCGAATGGGCCCTACAGGGGATTGAATTCTAAGCCCAACACCATAACCATAGCCATCACTGGGTAAACCCCGCACAACCCCAGGAATACCTCGGACAGAGCGTTGAGATTTAATAGTGGTACCGTAGTCAAAAAAGAGAGTCGCCCCGACAGAAGGAATAATCGGAATACGGTATTCAGCCGTAGCTTGGAAGTAACTGCGTCCGTTACCCAATTCCCCCTCATTGTAACCCCGCACCGAATTACTACCCCCGATTACAAAGGCTTCATAGGGAGGTAAATCTTCAAAAACCGTTCCTGCTTGAACATTAAAAGCCAGAGCTTGGGGTTTAGGCTGATCTTCCTCAATAAACCCTAAATCAACAAAATCTACGGGAATGTAGTAACTATAGTTACCCCGTAAACGAGTAAACCCGATATTTCCTGACCCCACCGGAACCGTTTGTTCTATTCCTAAGCGCACCACATAACCACTGGTAGGCCGTAAGGGGTTGTTGCGGAAATCTTGAGCCGCAGCAAAGGTTAAGGTGAAAATATCATCCCGTCCCGAATCACTAAAGGACAGGGGTTGTTCAGGAAAGCCATTAAGGGGAGCAGAAAGGGGAGCAATGTCACCATCAGAGTTTTCAATCAGGACCCGTTGATAGTTAACGCCGGCCGTCAGTCGCCAGTCTGGTTTGAGAAAGGGATTATCAGATAAAGGACGAGCAAAGGAAACCCCACCCCCTGAGCGCACAACCCTAGGACTATCAAAGCCGTTGAGGGTTCTAATGGAGGAGTCATCCCCATCATAGACGAGGGAAATGGTACGACGGCGGAACCCGTTTACCGTGTAAGCTGTCCGATAGGGATCGCCCGCAATCCAAGGATCGGTAAAATTGACATCAAAGAGCAATTCCCGTTCCCCGACTTGCACTTCTCCCCCGATGGTTTGGTTATTGCCCCCTAGGTTTTGTTCTTGATAACTCACCGTCCCAAACAGTCCGCTAGTAGAACTGATCCCAGTCCCTGCGGCTAATGATCCGGTATTACCTTCTACCACATCGACGTTAACGATGACTTCTCTAGCGTCTTCCCCTGGACTAAAGGAAATTCGTACATCTTCAAACAAACCTAAGCCAAAAATCCTCTGTAAATCAAATTGGGCCGTCCTGCGGTTGAATACGTTCCCTGGTTTGAGTTGCATCTCACGGGTAACGATAAAATCACGGGTTCTGCCGTCAACAGGTTCATCTTCCGCATCAAAGAACCGCACTTGAATATTTTCAATCACCCCTTCAGCAATAATTAGGGTGACAACGCCATCATCACTGACTTCAGGGGAACCGATCACCTGGGCCAGATCAAAGCCTTTTTCGGCATACCATTCATTGAGTTTTTTGATCCCCTCTTGTAAATCTCGTAGATTGAGGATTTTACCGTATTGAGTGCCAAAGATTTCTTGAATGACTTCGGGAGGTAAAGCCCGCTTGTCTTCAAGCTCAGGGACGGTATTAACCACCACATTATTTAAGACAGGGTTAGCTTCTACAGTATAGGTAATTTGTACCCCTAGAGGCGTATCGGCGGGGGTTACTTTCACATTGGCAAAAAATCCGGTGGCATAGATAGCGTTAACATCTTCTTGCAGTTGAGAACGGGTAGCCGTGCGTCCTGGTCTGGTTTGAAGGGTATTATAGACTAAATTTTTTAATTCTTCGTTGACCCCCTCGATCAGCACTTCTACCACCAATACCCGTGGCTCATTTTGGCTGCTTCCTTCCCCTTCTTGGGGTGGCGGTTGCAACCCCTCTGGGACTGGTGGAGCATCGGGACTGGGACTCTCCTCTGGGGGGGGGACAGGTTCCGGAATGTTTGGCGGTGGCGGAGTATTAGGATCTTCCGTTGGGGTTTCTTCCGTGGCCCCTGGTTCCGATCTTGGGGGTGACTCTGACTCAGCAGGGGTCACAGGTTGTGATTCTGCGGCAATGGCTTTTTCTAAGCTAAACACCTTGGGAAAGGGTTCCATCGTCTCAGAAGGTTCATCAGATGCAGTTTCTAACCCCAAAGGATCGGGAAAATCTAGGGAGGGTTCCGCTTCACTCAAGCTTACCATCGAGGGCAGATCTTCCCCGTGAACAGGTTTTCCTGCCACCAATATCGCAGTTGTTGCCAGAATGATCCCCAGGAAGGGAAAGAAATGTAACTTTTTGATCTCGTTTGACACGTCCACACACCCAATCAAGCTATAGCGTTGTTAATGTTATCCGTTGCTTGTTATTGACCCATCATAAGCTAACAGCGTGCCTAACAGCCGAGCCATATTACCCAAGATCCTGACTATGACTAGCGGAGAATGTTCCAAGATCTTTAGATTTTACCTTGGGATAATTTTGCTAAGACTCGCTGTTGTACTTGTTGATAAGCGGCTTCCACTTGGCCTAAATCTCGACGAAATCGATCTTTATCAAGGACTCTGGCCTGGGGATCTGTTTCGGTTTGATCCCAAAGGCGACAAGTATCAGGACTAATTTCATCCGCTAATAAGAGTCTTCCTTGACTATCAATGCCAAATTCCAGCTTAAAATCCACCAGAGTAATTTGACAACTCTCGAAAAATTGCTGCAAATATTGATTGATGGTTAGGGCAAGATTTTGCAGTTTTTCTAGTTGTTCGGGAGTGGCTAGTTCAAGAATTAAGATGCGATCACGGGTTAATAAGGGATCTCCTAATTCATCATTTTTTAGGTAAAATTCTACCAAGGGAAAAGATAAAATTTGACCTTCTTTTAATCCGGTTTGACGACATAAACTTCCGGCGGCAATGTTTCTTATCACGACTTCAAGGGGCAGAATTTTCACCCGCCTTACTAACATTTGGTCGGGGCTTGGTTGTTCAAGAAAATGGGTGGCAATGTCTTGAGATTCTAACCATTGAAAGAGGGCAGTTGAAATTTTACAGTTAATTTCTCCTTTCCCCTGAATGGTTCCCCGTTTCTGGGCATTAAAGGCGGTTGCATCATCTTTAAAATGGGTTAGCAATACCTCTGGATCGTCGGTGGGATAAAGAATTTTTGCTTTGCCTTCGTAGAGTTTTTCCATGATGATTAATTAGGTTAAGAGCCTCGAAAAAAACAGTATTTTATCTGTTATTTGTCTAGAGAATTTAGATGATAGGTAGAGATTTTTTCAGGAAACAGGTACTAAAAAATCCAGGGGAGATTGAGAACCTATCCACCAAGCTTCCCCAATTCTCCTATGATGTTTAAAATCGGTAAATGCACAGTGATAATAGGTTCGCCAAGCATCATGTAATAATGTGATACCATCGGGTTTCATCAAGGAAGCACTTTCGATTAAACACCGTCTTCTGTATCGTCCATCTACTAAAATGATGTCATATTTTTGATTAAGCTTACTAGGTAATCCAACATAAGCATCACCATTGGGTAAGTTAGTCGGTTTACTCATCACAAAAGGGGATCTTACAATCCCTAAATTAAAAACGTGAAAATGATTATTGCCTAATTCATGACGTTTTATATTGCTGACATTATCAAGGGTATTATCAGGATAAAAAGTTACGTTTTTTGCAGTCACAAAATCCTGGGGTAACTTACTGGCAAACTCCTGAAAATATTCACGATCATTTTCCAGAGAATCCCAAGTAAATTGATAGCCATGCTTGTTTAATACGGAAGGGAAATAAAGACTACTTCTCCCACAACCCCATTCTAAAACAGCGATAGATGAATTAGCTTTTGAGGCTTTAAATAATAGAATTTCCTCTAAGAGTTCAGCATCGATTTCAGTCATCATTGCTTTTTCGCTAGGAGGACTAATCGTTTTGTCATCGTCGGAAATGATGTCAGGATTGTAATAAATCAAGTCGGTATTTATAGATTGAATAAACTTACATAGAATAAGTGTATCTGAGTTCGGTATCTCTGACAAGTTAAGCTTGACTTTTTCCCATGATTTTGCCAAACAAGATCAAATGTTTCTCAGAAGCAAGGCTATTTAGTCGAAAGTTGTTAATCGAAAATATCCTGGGCGAAAGTCAAAAAACTTACGAAGATATGATGATATAATAATTCGGAGATAAATTTTCGGTAATCGGTCATCCTTCCTCCCCCAAAATTGGGAATTTTGACTATATTTACTAAACCAATCATGTCATTTTTTATCACCCCTCAAGGACAAGAACGAGAAATTAAAACCCTAGGTAGTGCGTCTTTAGATGGCACTCCCTTAGATTATATTGTGGTCATGGCCGCAGTGGTTACGGTATTGGCTTTTATCCCCTTTTCCATTACCATTGGTTCTGGCGGGGTATTTCCCTTAAGTCAAGGCATTTTTCCCCTTTTAGGATGGCTTTTAGGGCCTTTTGGTGGGGCAGCAGCCAGCGGCATTGGTACCTTAATTGGAGTGTTTTTAGCCCCCCACACCGCAGGTATTCCCCTAGTCTCAATTTTCGGGGCAATGATCACCAGTTTTGCCGCCGGATCAATGGTATTAGGTAAGAAGCGAAAATATTGGTGGTTTGGCTTAGCTATTATTTTTATAATTTGCTTATTTGTTTATAGCAGTCTGGCTATGAAGAATGGCGTTTCTCTTCCTATTATTATCGTCGGTTCTTTTATTGATTGGTCAGCACTAATATTGTTTATTTTACCGACTCGTACTCTATTCGCTCGATGGATCAATAGTTCCAATCTTCGTCTGGTCGGATTAGGATTATTTTTGGGAAGTTGGATGATTGCTGGATTGTCTCATCTCATTAAATGTGCCATAGTTTATCCGATTTATAATTGGCCAGAAGCTACCTGGTTATTTCTAACACCTATTATGCCTTTAGAAAACTTAGTTCGCGCTTTAGTGGGGGCATTTATTGGGGTGCGAGTGATTGCGGGATTACGGGCCATTGGTTTAATGAAACCTAAAGAAGCTATTTACTAATTATACTATGGAATTGATTGCTAGTTTAGAGAAAGTTTCCTACTTATATCCAAATTCTCAACAACCTGTTCTCAAAGATATTTCTTTAGAAATTCATCAAGGAGAATTTTTGGGAATTATTGGCCCCACAGGGGCGGGAAAAACAACCCTTTGTTTAACCCTTAATGGCATTGTTCCGCAGTTTTATGGGGGGCGTTTTTTTGGTTATGTTAATATAGCGGGTTGTGATACCCTAAAATATCCTGTCAGTCATTTGGCCCGTTATGTAGGAGCCGTTTTTGAAGATCCGGAAACTCAATTAATCTCTACATCCGTGGAAAATGAAATTGCGTTTGCCCTAGAAAATCTTTGTGTGGAAAGAGAGGAAATTTTAGCCCGTATTCCTCATGTTTTAGCAGCAGTTCGTTTAGAAGGAACAGAAAAAAAACACCCTCAAGAATTATCAGGAGGACAAAAACAAAGACTAGCAATTGCTGCTGCTTTAGCCCTACAACCGACTTTATTAATATTAGATGAACCCACCTCTCAATTAGACCCCATTGGTTCTCAGGAAGTGTTTTCTACGGTTAAAGAACTTAACCAAGAATTGGGGGTAACAATTGTTATGGTTTCCCATGCAGCAGAAGAAATGGCAGAGTTTAGCGATCGCCTGGTTTTACTCTCTGATGGAGAAATTATTGCTACGGGAAAACCTAAGGAAATTTATTCAGAAATTGACCTATTAACAACCCATAATTTACGTCCTCCTCAAGTTGCTCAAACCTTCTATCAAATCCAGAAAAAGGGGATTATTTTACCAGAAATTCCTGTTACTTTAAATTCTGGTTTTAATACAATAAAGTCTCTCGAAGAAACAGTAAAAATTAGTCAAACCTTTCAATTTTCTCAACCGAAAAATCAAGGAGATCAACAACCTTTATTATCCACCCAAAATCTCAGCCATACCTATGAAGATGGAACCCAAGCATTACAGCAGGTTTCTTTGAATATTTATGAGGGGGAATATTTACTGATTATTGGTCAAAATGGGGCAGGGAAAAGTACCCTTGTAAAACACTTTTTAAACCTGCTACAACCGACAGAAGGAACAGTTAAAATTAGGCAAAAAGATACGAGAAATTTATCGGTAAGTGAATTAGCCAATTTTATTGGTTATGTCGGACAAAATCCCGATAATCAAATCTTTAATATGACGGTGGAACAAGAAGTAGCATTTGCCCTAGAAAATGTAGGTTATGATGAGAAAAAGATTGAGAAGAAAGTCACAGAAACCTTACAGGAAATGGGATTATTGGAACAGCGTCATGCTCATCCTTTATCCTTACCAAAAGGTGATCGCGCTAGGATTATTATTGCGGCAATTTTAGCGATGGAACCGGATATAATTATCTTTGATGAACCCACGACAGGACAAGATTATAAAGGATCTCGTGCTATTTTAGAAGTGAGTCGTCAGTTACATCAAATGGGTAAAACAGTCATCGTAATTACTCATCATTTATATTTAATGCCAGACTATGCAGAAAGAGTCATTGTCATGGGACAAGGAACCATCTTATTAGATGGGCCAATTCGTCAAGTTTATCATCAAACAGACTTATTAGAATCTACCTATCTTACCCCACCTCAAGCCGTTTTATTGGCACAAAAATTAAGCCTATTTTCTGATAATAACTATCCTTTATTAACCCCCTCTGAAGTAGCGGAGTGTTTTGTTCCATGATGAAATTTGAAACCGTCGATCATGACTCAATTTTTACCCGTTTAGATTTCCGAACAAAGCTAGTTATGATGGGAGTAATTACTCTAATTGCTTTTATTTGGGAAAGTCCGATAACTGGGGGAATTTTAACTTTAATTGTTGCCTTTTCTTGTTTATTTGCAGGAGTAAAACTAGCGTATTTCAAAACAGTTTTAAAAGTGATGATTCCCTTTTATATTCTACTCTTAGTTACCATGGGCTTTTTTAATATTGAACAGGTCAAAACCTTAATTGATAGAGAGATTTTAACCCCTATTTTTGCCGTTCCTAAAACTTGGTGGTGGGTAGGAGGGTTAACTATGAACCAAGAAGGAATTATCTACGGATTAAATGTTATTTTTAAGACCTTGACAATGGTTTTAATTATTCCCCTGGGTATTTTTACTACTGATATTAATCACATGGTTGTGGGAATGGTTCAAGCGAAAATACCTTATAAAATTGTCTTTATTTTTTCATCTACTTTGCGCTTCTTTCCCTTATTATTAGAAGAAATAGAAGGTATTTTAGATGCTCAACGGTTGCGAGGGTTAGCTTTAGAAAATATGGGATTAATTCGCAAAGGAAAAGTTTATGCAGCTATTGCTGTCCCCTTAATTCTTAATGCAATGGCTAAGTCCCAAAAATTAGAAGTCGTGTTACAATCAAAAGCTTTTTCAGGCAGTTCTCAACGTACCTATTTACACCAATCTATTTTAACAAAAACTGATTATTTTACGATGATTTTCTTCCTGGTTTTATTACTGTCAGTAATCTTTCTTTATTTCGGTTGGGGAGTGGGTAAGTTTCCTTGGTTAATTTATACTTAGCAATCAATCATATCTATCAAAGCATAGTTTGATGTTATGCTAAATTATCACAAATGATAGACTTTAACTCTTCATAGTAGGGGTCAACGGCCGTTATGTCTCAACAATATCACTGTCGCATCTATGTTACTCTCAGACCATCGGTTTTAGATCCCGCCGGAGTAGCAGTACAGTCTGGACTCCAACAATTAGGATACGAAGGGGTAGAAAAGGTGAGAATTGGCAAGTATATTGAGCTTACCATGACTGCTGAGAATGAAAGTCAGGCCCAGCAACAATTAGATGAAATGTGCGATCGCCTTTTAGCTAACCCTGTCATTGAAAATTATCGCTTTGAAATTACCGCTAGTCAAACCGTTGTAGGGTAAATCATGAAATTTGGTGTTATTGTCTTCCCAGGGTCAAATTGCGATCGGGATATTGCCACGGTAACAGAAGGGTTATTAAACCAACCCACCCGCATGATTTGGCACCAAGAAACTGATATTTCTGATCTTGATGTCATTGTCATTCCTGGGGGTTTTAGTTATGGAGACTATCTCAGATGTGGGGCGATCGCACGTTTTTCGGCGATCATTCCCTCAGTGATCGAACACGCTAACCGAGGTAAATTAGTCTTAGGCATTTGTAACGGATTTCAGGTATTAACAGAAATCGGGTTATTACCAGGGGCCTTAATTCGTAACCGAGATTTACATTTTATCTGCGATCGCGTTTCCATCAGAGTCGAAAATAATCATTCACCTTGGACAAAAGCTTATTCCCCTCATCAAGTCATTACCCTACCCATTGCCCACGGAGAGGGGCGTTATTATGGGGATGAGGATACGCTAAAAGGGTTAGAAGATAACGGTCAAATTTTGTTTCGTTATTGTGCCATAAGTGGAGAAATAACCCAGGAAAGTAACCCCAATGGTTCCCTCAACAATATTGCCGGAATTACGAATAAACAGGGCAATGTTTTGGGGATGATGCCCCACCCAGAAAGGGCTTCAGATGCCCTTACTAGGTCAGTAGAGGGGCTAAAGTTGTTTGAAGGGTTAATTGAGGCAAAAATCTTGGTTTCTTAAGCTAAATCAGCAACTATCTGCACAGAAAAATGATCAACCCGCGAAGGCGGGTTTTGTTTGTATAGCGTAACCCTTAAGGGTTTAAAGCTTAAAATTGGCCGATCATTCCACATGATGCCTAGAAGCTCCTGGGCGTTGCTGTCCCCATTGCATCAATTTATCTAACAGGGGACGAGGAACACCGGAACGACGGGAGGCCCCATCTAACCCGGCACCTCGTCTCAACAAATTAATCGCGGTTTGAACTTTGCGGTACATTCTCGTCCCATATCTAACCTGTCGTTTTTCATGGGCAATGACCAACCCATAGGCGATATCATTAGCAATTTGAATCGATACCTCTTGAGCTAGTCTAGTAGCCGTTTCTTCGGGGGAGCGAGAAAGTTTGATTTTTTGGGGGTTATTTTGGGGAACTCTAGGAATAATTGGTGCGTCTTCTAGGTTATCTAAGGTTGACTGAGTGAATGAGGCAGATGGTTGAAATCCCCAAGCAGCCTCTGTAAAAGCAACCAACAGATAACTGCTTAATATTAGCCAAGTTATGTATTTCATAGGCAATAAATCTGACTTAACTTAGTCAGTTTTTTGGTGTGTGTGAACGGAACATTTTGCTTGTGGACTAATGTAACGAATCTCTTAAAATTTGTCCAACCCGACGGCTCCCACCCTCCCCAATCCTGCTATAGTAGGTAACGCAAGACTTAATAGTGGTCGCCTTGTGGCAAGATTATGGTTGCTTTTTTTTCCTCTGCTCAGCGTTCCTTCCCTAAAGCCTTAAAAAACCTAACATTAGGAACTTTAGCTGCAATTTTAACAACTTTTCCTGTTGATGCAGCCCAACGACTTGTCTTTATTTATGGCCCCATTAATTTATCCTTGGGAATTGATTCTTTAGACACCTTTGCGAGAACAGGTGTTGTTAATCGAGAATTAGCTGATTATATGAATTTGGCGGGGGTTAATGCAGAACAAAAAGCCGAATTTAGAGAAGCTTTATCAAAACGGGCTGATATTAATGCGGTGCAACTTTCTCGTTTTCTTAATACCCCAACCGGGGAAAAAATTCTCACCCAAATGGGCAATTTAGTTTCTATTCAAGGGGGACGAAATGGGAAATATGCCTTAAGAGGGGCGATGGTACAAGCAGCTTTAGATCCAGAAGAAGGACTTACTTTGCTTAATGTTTTGAACCATCTAGCTGTTAATATGCAGTTTAACATTGAAGACATTTTTCAAGTAGCAGGTTATATTGAATTATTAGGACAAGCCACTAATGAAGTTGTCGAAGAAATGAGAACCTTATCTTCTCAAGCAGCGCAAAAAGAAACCGTTCCTAATTTTTCTACCTTGCCGGATATTCGTCAACCTGGAAAGTATGGGGTTGCCCCTAGACGGGTGATTCAATTAAGAGATGAAAGTCGTCAACAAGATTTTTACGTTGTCTTGATTCAACCCCAACAATGGCGAGAAGGAAAAACCCCTGTAATTATTATATCTCATGGGTTAGCTTCCCGTCCTGAAGATTTTGAAGAGCGGGCTAAACAATTAGCTTCCTATGGCTATTTAGTGGCATTACCCCAACATCCAGGCAGCGATTTCAAACAACTTGAGTCTATGTTAAATGGCTTCTCTAGAGAGCTTTTTAAACTCAATGATTTTGTGGATCGTCCCTTAGATATTAGCTATCTAATTGATGAATTAGAAAGACGCAATGATCGAGAATTTGGCGGGCGTTTAGACCTAAAAAATGTAGGAGTTATGGGTCATTCTTTTGGCGGTTATGGAGCTTTAGCTGTAGCAGGTGCGACCCTTGATTTTAATCGATTAGAAGAAGTTTGTGGTCAAAGAATATGGGGGCCAAATTTGTCTTTAGTGTTGCAATGTCGCGCTTTAGATTTACCACGAAAAGACTATAATTTTCGAGATGAACGAGTAATATCTGCCCTAGTAATTAACCCAGTTACTAGCGTAATTTTTGGCGCAGAAGGGCTGTCTCAAGTGAAAATTCCTGTTATTTTAGGGGCAGGAAGCAGTGATCCAGCAACCCCTGCCGTGATTGAACAATTACAAGCATTTGTCTGGATTAATACAGATGATAAATATTTTGTTTTAGTCCAAGGACAAGCTCACGTCAACTTTTCTAAATTGGATGCAAGTATGAAAGCATTACTCGATTCTTTTCCTGATTTAACCATTCCTAAACAAGATATTATGGATCAATATGGTAATGCTCTATTAGTGGGATTTGCCGAGGTTTATATAGCCAAAAACGAAGCATTTAGACCATTTTTAACTTCAGCTTATGGAGAATATATTAGTCAAGAACCTAATACAATGTATTTGGTGGGATCTCAGGCTGAATTACCTCTAAGTCAATTATTTAATCGCTTAAGAGCATCAAGAATACCTCCCATTTTTCCTCGGAATATCCAACCCAATAATTAACTATATGCTCCCTTTAAAACCTGCGGTTTATTTCATTGGTGCGGGGCCAGGTGATCCCGAATTATTAACCTTAAAAGCCTATAAAATTATCAGTCAAGCTGATGTTATTTTGTATGCTAATTCTTTAGTACCCCAACAAATATTAAAGGATGTTCGTGATGATGCCAATATAATTCCCACAGGCAACAAAACCTTAGAAGACATCGTGACAATGATGATTGATAACGTAAAAAATAATTGTTCAGTGGTGCGTTTACATTCAGGAGATTTAACCTTATATAGTGCTATCCATGAACAAATACAAAGACTTGAAGCCGAAAATATTCCCTTTGAATTAATTCCTGGAATTAGTGCCTTTCAAGCAGCAGCCGCAAAAATTGGCACAGAATTAACCATTCCCGACTTAGTACAGACAATTATTTTAACCCGTATTAGTGGCAGTGCGTCTCAAGTTCCTGATACAGAAGAATTAAGCAGTTTAGCGGCCCATCAAGCCAGTTTATGTCTTTATTTAGCTGCCCGTCATGTCGAAACATCTCAAGAAAAATTACTCAAATATTATCCCTCTAATACCCCAGTTGCAATTTGTTTCCGCATTGGTTGGCCCGATGAAAAAATTTACATTGTTCCCTTAGAAAAAATGGCCGAAGTAACCCAAGCAGAAAACTTGATTCGCACTACCCTTTATCTAATTAGTCCAGCCCTAAATCCCAGTAAAAATCATCGTTCTCACCTTTATCATCCCGATCATTTTCACTTATTCAGACCCCATTAGGATAAAATTAAACGAGGGTTATCAAAATACTGATTTCTCTTTAATCATCAAAGTTTAGAAACATCAATATGCAGGGTTTACTCAAACGCATCTGGCAATGGATTAAACAATTTTTAGGTCAGTTTTTTGCCTCATCTTCCTTGGCAGGCCGTTATCAAGATGAGGAAACCTCTGGTAAGGTTCCCTTAACCGATACTGATTACGAATTTTTGTTTAGCCAACTACTAGATGGAGTCGCCCACGGATGGCATGAAGGCAGAATTCTCAAATATTTTGAAGATTTAGGGGAACGGGGAAAAGCCAAACTTTGGGTCGCTTGGTTAGAAAGATTTGGGGAGAAAGCCCTTTCTTCCTCAGCCCCTAACTTACAATTAGCTGCCCGCATGATGCGTTTAGGGGAATTAGCTCAGTCTTTTCAAGCTATAGAACCCATTGGCAAAACAGCTTACGAAATTGGGCGAAAACTCTACACCAGAGAGGCCGATAGTACAGTTTGGGAATATGAGGGCCCCGATCATTTAGTGACCGATATCATGGAAACTCAGATCACCCCTCCCTCCCTCGGTGATGGCCTTCCTCCCGTTATACCCTCCCCCTCACCCACCGACGAGCCCGAAGTCGAAACCCTCACCTTAACCCTAGAAGAATTAACCGCCAGACTTGAGCAAAATCAGGAATTTGCTGCCCAACTTGCTCAACAATTTGGCTTAGACTCAACCCAACCTCAAGCCATTATTGATGCGATTATTCGTCAGTCAGAAACTCAGCAAAATCAAGAAAATGACCAGGAAAACCCAGAATCGCTTGAATTTTGGTTAAAACAAGCAGAGCAACAACTAAAATTAGAAGACTTAGAAGGGGCGATCGCCAGTTGGGAAAAAGTCCTAGAAATTGACCCCAATTCCATCCAAGCATGGCACAATCGGGCCAGTGCCTTGGGAGAGCTAGGACAATTTGAAGAAGCGATCGCTAGTTTTGAGCGGGTCATTGCCCTCAACCCCCAAGAATTTCAATCCCTCAATGGTAAAGGCCTGGTGTTATACAACATGGGACAATTTGAAGAAGCGATCGTCTGTTTTGAGCGGGTGATTGAGGGCCAACCAAGCTATTGCCAAGCTTGGTACAATCGGGCCAGTGCCTTGGAACAATTGGGACGAGTAGAAGAAGCGATCGCCAGTTATAGTAAAACCCTAGAAATTCAACCGGATTTTGAACTGGCCCAAACTCGTCTCAACGAGTTATCTCAAGGATAAACTTACCCCATCCCCATTTACCCATGACTTTTCAACTCCGTGTTTACGTTCCTGATCATCCTCTCGTTAAACACTGGTTAGCAGTGGCCCGAGATGTTAATACCCCCTCTGTCTTGTTTAAAACGGCCATGACAGAATTGGGACGGTGGTTAACCTATGAGGCCACCCGTTATTGGTTTCCCACCTTCGAGACGACGGTTCAAAGTCCTTTGGCCCCCTCACCCGCAACCTTGATTAATCCTGAAGTCCCCATCGCGGTGATCCCCATTTTACGGGCAGGACTAGCTTTATTAGATGGGGCGCAAACCTTACTACCCTTGGCCTCTACTTATCATTTAGGCCTGGTTCGTAATGAAGAAACCTTAGAAGCCAGTTGTTATCTCAACAAATTACCCGAACAATTTAAACCCGATACCCGAATTATTGTCTTAGAACCCATGTTAGCCACTGGGGGGTCAATTATGACGGCTATGGCAGAAATAACGAAACGGGGTGGAGATCCGGCTTTAATGCGGATTATTTCTGTGGTAGCTGCTCCTCCTGCTTTGCAACAATTAAGCCAACATTATCCCAGTTTGACCATCTATACCGCTATTATTGATGAAGGGATTAATGGTCAAGGATATATTGTTCCTGGCTTGGGAGATGCAGGTGATCGCGCCTTCGGAACCTAAAATATAGCATTATTGATGAGTATTAAGGTCAAAAATTATGAGTCAACGGGATGGATTTACAGGCGGATTTTTGGTGGGAACCCTAGTCGGTGGTATCGTTGGGGGGATTATCGGGGCAGTGGTTACGTCTCGTCTTGAGAACAATAATGAGGAAGAAGGTTCATCCCTACTAAAATCAGGAAAACGAGACAAATTGTCTCCTGAAGAAAGTATTGAAATGGCCCGTCATCGCTTAGAGGATAAGATTGCTCAACTTAATCATGCCATTGATGATGTTCGTCAGCAATTAGGCCCTGTCGAGAAGCATTCTATTGAACAAGAAACCTCATCGGACTAATTTATAAGTTAATTTAATCAATCAAAAATATTTGTTTTAAAATAACAATCAATCAATTCTCATTGCTCTTGACAAGTAATGAGAATTATTTTTAATTAGGAACGAAGTTACGCCTTTATGGTATGATTGGAAAACAATAAAAATCTATAGCCAGTCTGTCTTTTTCTAAAAATAGTTTCTATAAGTATGATTATTTGGTTGTCATCCTCTCATTAAGCTCCGGTTTTATTTGAATTGTAGTGTTTTTAAAGTTTTTTTTTTTGAGCATTTGTACTGTTTCTGGGACGAGTATAATTACTCATGGGTTGACAAAATAGCTAGGCTATGTATTAAAGCTATTTTCAATAACATCACAGGCTAACATAATCCCCCTCACTACATCCAATTGTTATTATATTTTAAGCAACTCTAATGGAGTTAAGAAAAACGCTCCATCAAATGGGAAAAAATAAGTTAAAATTCGTTTAAACTTCCATAGACTAGAGTTATGAATGACGTTGTTCTTAAGGTTAGTGATCTCTGTATTGAATTTCCCGGACAAGGGAAGTCTAATTTTAATCGTAACCAACAAGTGATGGTTTTTGCTATATTTCTTCTGATACAGAGTGGGTTACACCGATTCGGATCACTGCTTCCACAGGATTGCTCTAAATCTAAGGTAGTGGTTAATAATATTAGTTTTCAGCTAAAAAAAGGGGCAATCCTAGGAATTGTCGGAGAGTCAGGGTCAGGAAAATCTGTCACTTCCTTAGCTATCATGGGATTAATTCAACCCCCTGGAAAAATTACGAAGGGAACGATTACTTTTTATCATTCTGAACAAAATACAGTTGAATTAACACAATTAAAACCCCAACAATGGACAGAGTATCGGGGGGCAAAAATTGCGATGATTTTTCAAGAACCTATGAGTTCCTTTAATCCTGTTTATACCATTGGATATCAATTAACAGAAGCGATTAAATTACATCAAAATGTGTCTCAAGAAGAAGCGAATAATCAAGCGATCGCTTTACTACAAGAAGTCAAAGTTCTCTCCAGTGATGAACAATTAGAGGAAAAATATTTAAAGCAACTTCAACCCAAAAATGGCTCAGTTAATGGGCAATTACAGGCTTATATTAAACAGCAAAAAGAAGCATATTTAAAGCGTTATCCCCATGAACTTTCTGGGGGGCAATTACAACGGGTAATGATTGCAATGGCTATTTCTTGTGAACCCACCGTTTTAATCGCAGATGAACCCACAACGGCCCTAGATGTTACCGTTCAAAAAGGCATTTTGCAACTCTTGCGTAATATTTGTCAAGAACGAGAAATGTCCATGATTTTTATTTCCCATGATTTAGGGGTGATCAATGAAATTGCTGATAAAATCTTGGTCATGTATCAGGGTAAAATTGTTGAACAAGGGGATAAAATACAAATTCTTTCCAGGCCAAAAAATCCCTATACTAAAGGTTTATTAGCTTGTCGTCCTCCCTTACATATTAAATTAGACAGGTTGCCGACAATTGCAGATTTTATAGACGGACAAAAAAACACCAATTTATCAGAAGAATCTAATTTAATTTATAAAATTATCTCTCAAAAAGAAATTGATGAACGCACTCAAGAAGCAGAAGCAAAGAAAAAGATCTTATCTGTTAAAGATTTGACCGTTGAATTCGGCAAATCAGGCATTTTTGGCTTCAAGAAAGATGTTGTTAAGGCAGTTAACAATCTAAGTTTTGAGGTTTATGCAGGAGAAACATTAGGATTAGTAGGAGAATCTGGCTGTGGAAAATCAACATTAGCTAGAACGATTTTGAGATTAATTTCTGCGACAAAAGGCGATATCAGTTTTGAAAATTATCCAATTTCCCAATTTTCTGCGGGTAGTAAATTGCTCCGTAATGTTAGAAAAGATCTGCAAATTGTTTTTCAAAATCCCTACAATTCTTTAAATCCAAGATTAAGCGTTGGTCAAGCAATTATGGAACCCATGATTATTCATAAAACCGAAAAAAATGAGAGGAAGAGGAAAGAATTTGTTGAAGCATTATTAACATTAGTTGGGTTAGACAAAGAAAGTTTTCATCGCTATCCTCACGAATTTTCTGGTGGACAAAGACAGAGAGTTTGTATTGCGAGAGCATTAGCATTAAATCCCCGTTTTCTCATTTGTGATGAGTCTGTATCCGCTTTAGATGTCTCGGTACAAGCACAAGTTTTAAACCTATTAAAAGACTTACAACAAACCTTTAAATTAACTTGTATCTTCATTTCCCATGATTTAAGCGTTGTCCGATTTATGAGCGATCGCATTATGGTGATGAATAAAGGAGAAATTGAAGAACTTAATACAGCAGACGAAATTATTAATAATCCTCAGAAAGACTATACCCAAAAATTGCTCGATTCTATCCCTCAGTTTCCTGAAGAACTCGTTTGCTTATCAGATAATTCATAAAATAAACAATAAAATTTAATAATCGGCAGATAAAAAACTGTCAATTCATTAAAGGGGGATGCTTTCTACAAAACAATATTAATGGTTTTTGCGGCAATAACTCATGTTAAACCATCGTTTCCAATTGAGAGCTTTGCTTTTTGCCTGATTTATCCTGAGAGGGGGAAGGATACTGATATTTAATCAAATTGGCTAATTCTTGCAACTGACTAATGGCTTCTGCTCCTTCTAATTTCATCAATTCCCGATCATCGCGCATTTCTGTCCAGGTAATTCCATAATCAGAAACTAAAAAACGGATGAGATGGTTTTCGCTTAAACTGACCATAAACGATGCACTGTTTAGCTGATCGCCGCAAGTGTAGCAAGAAGCTAAATAACCTCGGTTTTCCAGGACAATGGCTAAGGCTTGGAGATTCATTACTAAGTCTCTCACAAAATCACGATGTTGTTGTGCTAATCGAGTAAACACGCTTTTTCCTCCTGATAACATTTTTCATTATAAAACCTTAATACTTTTTTAAGATTTTATTTTTTTGATTTGAGCTAGGCTTTAATATAAGATTGTTGAACCTATAAAATAAACTCATCATCGACTACGTTAACCTAGTTTTTCACAATTTCCCAGTATCCGGGGTTACACTAGATAAATTGTCCCCATCTTTTCAGAATTCTCAAGCAAGCAAAAAGTTTCCTCAAAGCTCTACATGATAGGTTTTTAGGAGGATTAGTCCGCCGTTAGGTTAACTTTAGAATTCACAACAAATCATTACATTCAAGAATTTTCTGGCTATGTTTCGACAATTAAAGACTTGGCAAATTTAACATCTCACGGTAAGCTCTATCGGTAAGTTAATTCAGACTGAATTTCAGGGGTGGTGTTGAGACGTTCATGAAATTAGCAAAATCTTGTAATAAATCTCGTCCTTGGTTGTTTATCTTAGAATTTTTGTTAATTACCAGCGCGATTTCTAGTGCTGCTGGGTTAGGATTTGGGGCCGCCCTGCGTTTAAATCGGCCGGCTGAACCTGGAGGCACCGCGTTTCATTCCGATCAGTCTTTTCCCCCTCGTCAAGATTGGCCCATTGGTCAATCATCTCAATCCCATTGAGAGACTGTTTACCACTAAAATGTCAAACCCGTCATCCTAGGTTCGGAAAACTACACTACCATAGATAGTCCCAATGTTGTCACTATGGATATGAATAGCTGGATAGAGATCAAATCCCTATTAATTAATGCTTCTCACTGAAATTCAGTATCCAGTCGGTTTTATAGTAATTTTGGAGTTGTGGATATGGGAAAAGTTGTCGGAATTGATTTAGGAACCACCAATTCTTGTGTAGCCGTCATGGAAGGGGGGAAACCTACGGTCATTGCTAATGCAGAAGGGTTTCGTACCACTCCCTCCGTAGTAGCTTATGCCAAAAATGGCGATCGCTTGGTGGGACAAATTGCCAAACGTCAAGCGGTGATGAACCCCGAAAATACCTTTTATTCGGTTAAACGCTTCATTGGTCGCAAAAATGAAGAAGTTACCACCGAAGCCACGGAAGTCTCTTATAAAGTATTGCGCGATAGCAATGGGAACGTCAAATTAGACTGTCCCGCCCAAGGGAAGCAATTTGCCCCCGAAGAAATTTCCGCCCAAGTGCTACGGAAATTAATCGAAGATGCCAGCAAATATTTAGGGGAAACCGTTACTGAAGCAGTAATTACCGTTCCTGCTTATTTTAACGACTCCCAACGTCAAGCCACCAAAGACGCGGGCAAAATTGCCGGAATTGAAGTAAAACGTATCATTAACGAACCCACAGCCGCTTCCTTAGCTTATGGGTTAGATAAAAAAAGTAATGAAACGATTCTCGTCTTTGACTTAGGGGGTGGAACCTTTGATGTATCTATTTTAGAAGTAGGGGACGGTGTATTTGAAGTATTAGCCACCTCTGGAGACACCCATTTAGGGGGAGATGATTTTGATAAAAAAATTGTCGATTATTTAGCGGCAGACTTCCAGAAAAATGAAGGCATTGATCTGCGGAAAGATAAACAGGCCCTACAACGGTTAACTGAAGCCGCAGAAAAAGCCAAAATTGAACTCTCTAGCGTCACCCAAACGGAAATTAACCTCCCCTTTATTACGGCGACGCAAGAAGGGCCCAAACACCTAGATACAACCCTTACTAGAGCCAAATTTGAAGAACTTTGTTCCGACTTAATTGATCGCTCTCGCGTCCCCGTGGAAAAAGCCATGAAGGATGCCAAACTCAGCAATAGCGATATTGATGAAGTCGTTTTAGTTGGGGGTTCAACCCGTATTCCTGCGGTACAAGAATTAGTCCAAAAAGTCTTAAATAAAGAACCCCACAAAGGGGTTAACCCTGATGAAGTGGTAGCCATGGGTGCTGCTATTCAAGGGGGTGTTTTATCGGGAGAAGTTAAGGACATCCTGTTATTAGACGTGACTCCCCTTTCTCTTGGGGTAGAAACCCTAGGGGGTGTCATGACCAAAATTATTCCTCGTAACACCACTATTCCCACCAAAAAATTTGAGGTCTTCTCCACTGCAGTTGATGGTCAAACCAATGTGGAAATTCATGTTCTCCAAGGGGAACGGGAAATGGCCAAGGATAACAAAGATTTAGGGGTGTTCCGATTAGATGGTATTCCTCCCGCCCCTCGTGGTGTGCCTCAAATTGAAGTAACCTTTGATATTGATGCCAATGGTATCCTCAACGTAACCGCTAAGGACAAGGGAACTGGCAAAGAACAGTCCATCAGTATTACCGGGGCTTCTACTCTGCCTGATACGGAAGTTGAGCGCATGGTGAAAGAAGCTGAGTCTAACGCCGCGACAGATAAAGAACGTCGGGAAAAAATTGACCGCAAGAACCAAGCTGACTCTTTAGTTTACCAAGCGGAAAAACAACTGACTGAGTTAGGGGATAAGGTACCTCCTGCGGACAAGACTAAGGCAGAAGGGTTAATTAAGGATCTGAAGGAAGCCCTCGCCCAAGATAATGATGACAAGATCAAAACCCTCACAGAAGAGTTACAGCAAACCCTCTATAGCATTGGTACCAGTATGTATCAACAAGCGGGCGGTGCGCCTGGTGCTGCTCCTGGTGGTGACGCTGGTGCTGCCCCTGGTGGCGGTACTTCTAGCGGTGGGGATGATGTCATTGATGCCGAATTCTCAGAAACTAAGTAACATTCTGGTTAATTATTAATCATCAATTTTGACGGTGGGTAACAATTTCCCACCGTTTTTTGTCGATTAAGTTGGGTTTGAGTACAATATATTTATTAGTGACAGGGTGAGTAACAAAATAATGAGTTTTAGTGATGTAGTAGAAGCAATTAAAACCCTTTCTTTACCAGAAAAAGAAAAAATTCAAGCTCTTTTGGCTCAATATTTGCGAGAAGAAAAGCGAGAAGAAATTTATGAGAATTATTTGGTCAGTCAAGGGGAAGAACAATCAGGTAATTTAAAATTTTCGTCAGATATAGATGAATTAATGCACTCTTTGGAAGATTAATGCCCGAAATCAGTTTTAGTGATTCTTTTAAACGTGCTTTCAAAAAGCGTATTCAAGGAAATGAAAACCTAGAAAAAAAATTTAGGGTAAAATTAGAATTGATTTAAAATTAAAAGGATAGAGTAATTATGTCTGAAAACCAGATAACTGAAGCTTTCACCAATGCTTATTGTTTCTTTTTCAGCAGCAGACACTTTAAATATGAATGATGTGGGGACAACAAAAAACGTATGTAATAAGAGTTTACCCCATGAGTCAAGAACCTAATTCAGAAAATTCCTGATTTAGCTGAAAAAGTAGGGGGATTAAAAAACTGGAGGCAGATCTTCATCATTGCCTTAACAGCCTTGGTTAGTGGTTCAATCACTTGGGTTATTCGAGGGGGAAACCTAAAACCCTAACGTCCCTATTGATACAGATTGGTAAATATTTGTGATTAAATATTACGTTTTAATAAGAGAAAAATAACTTTTACTGAAAATCATTACGTTTCCTTTGATTGGTGTTTCACCCCCAAAATTATTTGCCAGCATATAAAAAGATGAATGAGTTTGTAGTAAGCTCTTTAGGGCTGAAGCCCTCACTACGAACTACATCAAAGGACATCGAGCAATTCTTTAAGGTTTCCTATGAAAACATTATGTTTAAAGCTGCTCGGTACAGGAATTATTGTACTTAGCACAACTCATCCGGTTTATGCCATTAATTTTCTTGAAAATAGTCCCATTAAAATTAATGTTCAAGATTCCGGTAAGATCCTTAAAAAAATGTTACCAGAATCTACCCTAATTAAAGACCGAATAGTGACAGATAGCAACAATTTGTTGGGTGGACAACTGGTAGATGACATGAATATTGTTCCTATTTATAATCAGCTCCCGTTTGTCCCTAAATCAACTTCTATCGCTAGTTTTTGGCTGATGGTGGGCTTAAGTTCGCTTCTAAAGCTAGTTGAATTAATTGGTTAACCAATTGTTCAAAACTAACCCCTGTTGCTTCCCACAGTTGAGGATACATACTAAACTTGGTAAACCCAGGCAGAGTATTAATTTCATTGATATAAATTTCTTGGGTTTCTTCAACATAAAAGAAATCTACTCGCCCCAACCCGGCACAATTCAAGGTTTTAAAAGCTTTAATCGCCATTTCTTGGATTTGGGTGACAATATTTGGGGGTAAATTGGCCGGAATATGTACTTGCGATCGCCCTTCAGTGTATTTGGTTTCGTAGTCATAAAAATCACTATCAAAGGTAATTTCTCCTACTACAGAGGCTTTAGGGTTATCTTTGCCTAAAACCGCACATTCTACCTCTCTGGCCGTCACTCCTGCTTCAATAATAATCCGTTGATCATAACTGGCCGCATTATCTAAAGCTGTTTCTAACTCAGAATGCGATCGCACTTTAGCAATGCCAACAGATGACCCCAAATTAGCAGGTTTGACAAAACAAGGATAGCCCAAGGTCGCCTCAATATCATCACAAAGTTTCGGAAAAATACAAGGGTTTGACCAAACTTGCGATCGCTCTACAGCCATATACTTAACTTGGGGAAGTCCGGCCTGAGAAAAGACCATTTTCATGGCAATTTTATCCATTCCTACCGCCGATCCTAACACCCCACTGCCTACAAACGGCACTTGCATTAAGCTTAATAACCCCTGAATAGTGCCATCTTCCCCATTAGGGCCATGCAAAATCGGGAACCAGACATCCACTTCCTCTACTTGGGGGGGAAACTGCCATAATTGCTGTTTTGTAGCAATGTCAGTAATGAGAGGGGTTTTAGTGGTTAAAACCTGTTTTGCCGTTTCTCCTGCTGTCCAAATGCCATTCTTTTGAATATATACAGGCAAAACATCGTATTTGTGGAGATTATCCCCTAATTGTAAAGCCTGAGCGATCGCCGTAGCGGAGTTAATGGAGACTTCATGTTCTCCCGATCTCCCTCCAAACAATAATCCTACCCGTATTTTTGTCATTGCCTATACTCTCGCTGCGATCGCGCTTAATTGTCGCTATAATTGACCGTTGTTATGTCTTTGGCGTTCCCCCAAAATTAACATACCATAACCTATTGGGGCAATGTCCCCTTGCTTGCACTCAATGATCATATAAAAACCTGATAATTATTATGCTATCTCCCAAAATTGCTCCTTTTGGTTCCTGGAAATCTCCGATTACATCTGATTTAATTGTGGCAGGAAGTCTTGGTTTAGGTGGTATTATTTTTGATGGCGATGACATTTATTGGTTAGAAGGACGGCCCACAGAAGGGGGACGTAATGTACTAATAAAATACACATCTGATGGTCAAAACCTAGAAATGACTCCTCAACCTTTTAATGTTCGTAGTCGTGTTCATGAATATGGTGGCGGCTCATTTTTAGTTGTGGAGGGTATTATTTATTTTGTGAATTTTTCTGATCAAAGAATTTATCAAAAATTCCCTAATCAAGACCCCTCACCTGTCACTCCAGAAAACAAATATCGTTATGCAGATTTTATTTTAGACAAGAAAAATAATCGTTTAATTAGTGTTTGTGAAGATCATAGTAATGCTGAGGTTGAACCTCAAAATACCTTAGTTTCTATTGATCTTAAAACAGGAGCAATCAAAACCTTAGTTTCTGGTCATGATTTTTATTCTTCTCCCCGTCTTAACCCTGATGGAACGAAACTGGTTTGGATTAGTTGGAATCATCCTAATATGCCTTGGAATGCCACAAAATTATGGTTAGGAAATGTTCAAGATGATGGTTCATTAGAAGAAATAAAATGTCTTGCTGGTGATATTGATGAATCAATTAATGAACCTAAATGGTCTCCTGACGGCCAATTATATTTTTCCAGTGACAAAAATGGTTGGTGGAATCTTTATTGTTATAAATCACCGGGTAGTATTGTTCCTCTTTTTCCTTTAACAGCAGAATTTTCTTATCCTCATTGGGTGTTTGGTTTATCAACTTATGCCTTCACTTCTGCCAATAAAATAATTTGTACTTTTACTCAAGATGGACGGTGGTATTTAGCTAGTTTAGATATCTCGAATAAACAATTAAGTTTATTAGATACCCCCTACACAAATATTGCCTCTCTTCATGCTCATCAACAGCATATTGTGTTAATTGGTGGCTCCTCAACAGAACCCACAGCAGCTATTTATTTAAACTTAAAGTTAGGGCAAACAAAAATCCTACAATCTTCCAGTAATGTTGATATTGATCCAGGCTATTTTTCCATACCAGAATTGATTACTTTTCCCACAGAAAATGGTTTAAGTGCTTATGGTTGGTATTATCCTCCCACGAATAAAGATTATATTGGTACTAATGGAGAATTACCCCCTTTATTAGTTAAAAGTCATGGAGGGCCAACTGCCGCAGCTTCCCCTAATTTTAGTCTAAAAATTCAATATTGGACAAGTCGAGGATTTGCCTATCTTGATGTTAATTATGGTGGCAGTACAGGGTTTGGTAGAGAATACCGTCAACGGTTAGATAAAAATTGGGGAATTGTTGATGTTGATGACTGTATTAATGGGGCAAAATATTTAGTTTATCAAGGAAAAGTAGACGGCGATCGCTTGGCAATTTCTGGCGGAAGTGCGGGAGGTTATACTACTTTAGCTGCCTTAACTTTTAAGGATACATTTAAGGCGGGAGCGAGTTATTATGGCATTAGTGATTTAGAAGCATTGGCCAAAGATACTCATAAATTTGAATCTCGTTATTTAGACGGTTTGATTGGTAAATATCCTGAAGAAAAAGCAATTTATGAAGCGAGATCTCCCATCCATTTTTCAGAGAAATTAGATTGTCCCGTCATCTTCTTTCAGGGATTAGAAGATAAAGTGGTTCCTCCTAACCAAGCAGAAAAGATGATAGAATGTCTAAAAAATAAAGGAATCCCAGTTGCTTATGTTCCCTTTGAACAAGAACAACATGGGTTCCGTCGTGCTGAAAATATTAAGCGAGCATTAGATAGTGAATTCTTTTTCTATTCTCGTATTTTTGGATTTGATCCTGCTGAAAATCTAGAGCCTATTAATATTATTAACTATGATACCTAAGCAACAAATCTCAATCTCTTTCTCTAATTTGTTCCTGATTGCTGGCTCAGGATTTGCCATTTTATTATTATGGCATCTCCGAGGACTTCTTGTTATTTTAATGATTGCCGTTGTCATTGCGTCTACCCTTTCTCCCTTGGTTAAAAGTGTGGAAAAGATTGGTTTTCCTCGTTGGTTGGCTGTCATTTCAGTCTATCTAGGATTACTATTTTTAATAACTGGCATTAGCTTCCTATTAGGGCCAACAATCATCAGTCAAATTCAAAATTTACTAGAAAAATTTCCCGTATATCTAGAGGTTTTAGGTAGTGAAATTCAAACATTTATGACTCAAAAAGGCTTTACAGAACCAGACGTTATTGAGTTTATTAATCGATTATTTAATCTGCAATCTTTGGTATCTTGGACATTACGTTCTAGTCAGCAATTACTAATTGGGGTGGGTGGCTTAACAAGAGGGATAATTGGTAGCGTTTTTAATGTAATTTTAGCCATCTTATTATCAGGTTATATGCTATCAGGTTCCAAAAACTTAGTTAAAGGAATTGTTAGCTTATTTCCTGTCCCTTGGGATGAACGTTTAGAAGCCCAAGTTATTCCTGTAAGTCAAAAAATGGGAGGGTATATTCAAGGCAGATTATTAGTCTCTTTTATTTTAGGTTTAGCGGTTAGTTTGGGACTAAAATTTTTAGGACTTGGTGAATTTGCCCTAGGGTTGGGAACCATTGCCGGAATTACTAATTTAATTCCTTTCTTTGGCCCAGTTTTAGGGTCAATTCCTGCCCTAATTGTTGCAGTCGCCCAAGGGGGATGGTTTTTTCTCTGGGTATTATTATTATTTGTTATTATTCAAAATGTAGAAACCTATGTTCTTGATCCTCTTTTGGTAGGATCATCTGTTAATGTGCCGCCATTGTATCAACTTTTAGGGGTATTAAGTGGCGTTCAATTATTAGGAATTCTGGGGGCATTAATTCTTCCCCCTTGGGTAGCGGGTGGTGGGGTTTTGTTAGAAAATCTTTATGTAAAACCAAAATTGGCCGCCCAAAAAGCTGCCACTCAACAATTAGATATTCCCTCAAAAATCAGCCAATAATGTTTTAATTATGTGGTTATTAATAAGGTGACAGCAATTAGCGAGTTTATACAGTACACAGTAGGGGCAATTCATGAATTGCCCCTACATAAACCCTATACTGGAATTATTGTTTACCTTGTCGTCTCGCTTCATATAACATTAAAGCAGCAGCAATGGCTACATTTAATGACTCTACCCCTTTTCCCAAAGGAATAGTCACAGTTTCATCGGCTAACTCAACTAAATCATCTGATAACCCTGCTCCTTCATTTCCCAATAAGATTAAAGTGGGTTTCCTAAAATCTAAATCCCAATAAGTTTGATTGGCATTGGGTAATGTTGCTACAATATTAATACCTGATTTTTGATAGGTTTTAATTACATCCGTTAAGTCTGAAACAACCATCAAAGGAAGCTGAAACCAAGCCCCCGCAGAAGCCCTTAATACTTTAGGATGATCAATATCAACACTATCATCACTTAACCAAATTCCATCAATTTCAGTCCCTACTGCCGTGCGAATAATTGTCCCTAAATTACCAGGATCTTGCAATCTTTCCAATACTAATCCTAACTTAAAATCAGCGATCGCACCAATGGCCATCTTCCGAGATACTGCTGTAGCAACCACCCCATCAGGGTTAACCGTCGTTGCCATAGTTGCTAATACCTCTGGGGTAACTAATTCGTGCCGTTCTACCCGTTTAAGCGCATTTTCCCACAATTGAGGGTAACGGGCTTGCCATTGCTCAGTGTAACATAAGGTTACAAGGGAAAAATTCACCTGACAAGCCGTCTCTAGCAAATGAGTGCCTTCCAATAGAAAAAGATTTTGTTCGCGTCTTCCCTTCGTCCGATGCAAACTACGAATCTGTTTAACCAGAGGATTCCGAACACTGGTAATCATAGGGAGAGGAAACCCTTTCAATTAATGCGGAACTCGGGACTTGAACCCGAAAGTCCGAAAGAACACTAGAATCTGAATCTAGCGCGTCTACCAATTCCGCCAGTCCCGCATATTAATACCCAAAAAATAACTATTACATAACTTTAACCAAAAGTCAACTATTGAAGATTAGGACGCTCTTTTAGGTACAATAGGAGGATAGGAAAATCCTGGTCAAAAAACAGAAGTCTGAAACCCATCACCCTATGACTGTTCAACCCATCACGTCTCAACCCCCTCATAACAGCATTGAAACCCCTACCCCTTCAGACTTCAAACCTTGGCGGGGATTAATTGAAACCTATCGTCCCTATCTTCCTGTCACCGAAGAAACTCCGGTTATTACCCTTCTCGAAGGCAATACTCCCCTCATTCCCGTTCCCTACATCTCCCAACAAATCGGACGGGGGGTTAAAGTATTGGTAAAATATGATGGCTTAAACCCCACTGGAAGCTTTAAAGATCGGGGCATGACTATGGCCATCTCGAAAGCGAAAGAAGACGGGGCCAAAGCCGTGATTTGTGCCAGTACAGGGAATACTTCTGCTGCTGCTGCTGCCTACGCTAGACGGGCAGGAATGCGGGCATTTGTGATTATTCCTGATGGCTATGTAGCCCTAGGAAAACTCGCCCAAGCTTTATTATATGGGGCAGAAGTGATTGCCATTGAAGGGAATTTTGATGAGGCGTTAACGGTGGTGCGGAAAATGGCCGAAAATTATCCCGTAACCTTAGTTAATTCTGTTAACCCCTACCGTTTAGAAGGACAAAAAACCGCCGCTTTTGAGATTATTGATGTCTTAGGAAATTCCCCCGACTGGTTATGTATTCCAGTGGGAAATGCGGGAAATATTAGTGCTTATTGGATGGGATTTTGTCAATATCATAGCGTTGGAAAATGTGATAAATTGCCAAAAATGATGGGTTTTCAAGCCGCAGGTGCTGCCCCATTCATTGATGGTAAACCTATTTCTAATCCCCAAACTTTAGCAACAGCAATTCGCATCGGCAACCCTGCTGGTTGGGATAAAGCTTGGGCAGCAAAAGAAGCCAGTCTTGGTCAATTTAATGCTGTTACTGATGAGGAAATCCTAGAGGCTTATCGTCTTTTAGCAGCCCATGAAGGCATCTTTTGTGAACCCGCGAGTGCCGCTTCTGTGGCCGGTTTATTAAAGGTAAAAGAGCAAGTTCCCAGTGAGGCAACTGTGGTTTGTGTCTTAACAGGAAATGGACTAAAAGATCCTGATTGTGCTATTAAACATAGTAACAATCAAGTTAAATCAGGCATTAAACCTGAAATATCAAAAATTGCTGAAGTGATGGGATTTTAGCATAATAAAGAACTCATTATTTATCCGATTGAAACTATGGAAGAAATACTAGAACTCAAAGAATTACTACTAAAAGGTGATATTAGAGGTTCTTTGGCCATTGTAGAAGACCTGGAAGAAATGGGTAAAAGCGGTATTATTAGTAATATTCGTAGCTATGCTGTTATTGTATTACTTCATCTAATTAAACAGCAAGCAGAAAACCGCACAACTCGTTCCTGGGATGTTTCTATTCGTAACTCTGTGCGAGAAATTCAACTAAAAAATAAACGGCGCAAAGCGAAAGGTTATTATTTAAGTGAGGATGAGTTAAGAGAAACCTTAGAACAAGCTTATCCTAATGCCTTAGATACAGCTTCTTTAGAGGTTGAAGAAGGACGTTATCAACCAGAAGAATTAGAAAAAAAAGTCAATCAAACAGATATTGTAGAACAGGCTTTGGGGTTAATTTTAGCATTTAAAAATCAACCCAAAGGTTAGACTGATTTCCCAGTTTTCTATTTCCTGTTTCCTGTTATTTTATTACTGTTGAACTTCTGCCCAAGAACTACTTTTATTACCCAAAAAACGCCCTAATTCATATTTACCTAACAATACAGCAGAAACCGTCAAAGGAATAAAATAATAAACCCCACGATAAATTAATAATGACCCTAATAATTCCTCAGAAGAAATAAAGGAAGATAGTAACAAAATCATTACCGTTTCAAAAACCCCTAATCCCCCTGGCACATTACTGGCTAATCCCGCCACTTGTGCTAACATATAAATTCCAAAAAAAGTAGAATAGGGTAAAGAAACAGATGCGCTTAAAATGGCATAAAAAACAGCCGCAGCTAAAGACCAATCTAAGGCAGAAACTAACAATTGACCTAAAGCTAGTCTCACCGGAAGATGGGGTAAAGTCCATTTACCAATAATTAATGGCTTTTGACGGGCAACAGTGAGGAACAAATAAGCGACAATAATCAACAGAAAAATCAATCCCAATGGTCGAACAGAAATAAAAGGCAAATCTAATAAATTAGGAATGGCTAAGGGTTCCTTCAGAAAAACAATTGCCCCTACCACAAACAATCCTAAACAAAAAGATAGATTACAAAAAGCAGAAATTTGAGCGATCGCAACGACAGATAATCCCCAAGCGGAATAAAATCGATAACGAATCATACAACTACTTAATAAGGCAAACCCGACACTGTTGCTAATGCCAGAACAGATAATTCCGACTAAAGCCGTTTTTGAGTAAGGAATAGAACGACGAACATAAGCCACCCCAAGAAAATCATATCCCGTCATAATTAGATAATTGATACTCATCAAGGCGATCGCCCAGAGAATATGATGGTGGGGAATCTTCGATAAAGTCTGCCAAAAAGTGTCTGCTTGATAATTTTGTAAATTTTGCTGAATTGTCCAGATGGATAAGCCGAAAAGTACCAGACTTAAGCAGGACGGAATGAGCCGAAAAAGGTTTTTTTTGTGCATAATGGAGAAGTAAAAGCTTAAGAAAATTTTATTTTTGACGGATTAGACAGTAAAATTCACAATCACTGCTGAGTTTATTAGGGCAGGGTTTTTGAAATCTAATGACCATGATCGCCCAAAATTTTACCGATCTTAACCCAACCTTTGAAAATAGCTACGTATCATTAATCACAATATAACTAAGCTATCACTTCTCTGCCGCTAAAACAGCCATCCTTGTGTGTTAATCTCTAGGTTGTTAAAAAACTTTAAACTTTTGTCCCCCTTTGGTTATGTTTACTCCCCTAAATACATTTCCTGTTCTCGGTTTACCCGTTCATCTGAGTGATAACTATAGTGATTGGTTACTAAACTGTATAGAGCATAATCAAGGGGTTCATGTTGTGACCCTCAATGCAGAGATGGCCATGTTGGCCCAACAAGAGTCTGAGGTGGCTCAAGTCATTCAAACTGCCGAATTAGTGATTCCTGATGGGGCAGGGGTAGTAATCTATTTAAGATTTCGGGGAAAGCAACAGCAACGCTGTCCAGGAATTGAGTTAGCTCAATCTTTGCTCGAAAAATTCGCTCCTATTAGCTCGTCTTCTCCCATTATCTTTTATGGTGGCAAACCAGGAGTTACAGAAGATGCAGCCAATTATTGGCGCAATAGAATCCCAGAAATCTCCATTCTCACATCCCATGGTTATTTATCCCCAGAAGAACAGGAAACCTGGAAACAAACCCTAAAAACTCAACAACCTCGCTTAATTTTGGTGGGGTTAGGAGTCCCCCGTCAAGAATACTGGATTCAGGAGAATAGACATTTATGTCCCCAGGCGATTTGGATTGGGGTTGGGGGAAGTTTTGATGTTTGGTCAGGCATAAAAAACCGCGCCCCTCATTGGTTACGGGAAAACAACCTAGAATGGCTTTATCGGCTGTATCAAGAACCTTGGCGTTGGCGACGGATGTTGGTATTGCCTCAATTTTTTATCAAGGCTTTATTGAGTTAAGGGTTAAACGTTAGAATTTGGGGTTCTAAGAGGGATTTTTGACCAATAACCGGGTCTAAATCCACTGATTTCAGCAAATCTGTCCACAGGGCCAAGATGGCTGAATCTTGGGGCTGCGATCGTTTTAATTCGACTAAAACCTTAAGGGTTTCATGCCAAACTTGATGATCTTGATACAGGTTTACTTGTTCAGCTAATGTGGCTTGATCAATTTGGTGTACCAGATTGGAGTCCAGTTGGACTGGTTGTAATAACCCTTCCACCACCACATCATAGGCTCGATCATCAGCATTGCAAATAACCGATAAATACCAATGATATTTGTCTTGGGAATTGGCGGTAGAAAGAAGAGGAACTTTAGGGAGTTGTAAGCTCATAATTCCCTCTTTGCCTTGACCCTGAAAGCTTTTTTTCTGCACCAATTCATCTTGCGGCCCACGCAATACAAATTCAATTTCTGTCTTGGTAGAAATGGCAGGAACAGAGAATAATAAAGTCGGATCATTTGTTGCTGTTGCACCGACCAAATTTTTAGGAATTAAAGCTGTTAACTGTTGCGGATCAAAGTCACATTGATTATTGAAGGGGCGACTTGCCGCAGGTTTACGTCTTTGGGGGGCTTCAGCCATCTCATTCTCAGCATTTTCTTGTGCTTGAGGTCGTCTACTTGCCCCTCCTTTACGGCGGTCAGGAACCTGATTAGCGATCGACTCTTCTTGATCATTAGAAGGTATTTGAGTTTGGGCCATGACCACCCAATCCATCAAAGATAGAGTTGTCACTAAGGTAACACTGAGCAGTGTTGCTGCTTTCTTGATGGAGCGTTTGTTGAGAATCATTTCTTTTCCCTGTCAATACACTTAATTAATAAATAATCCAAGTTAATTTGGATTTAAGATCTATGCAATAGGATTGAGTGCAATAATTTAATTAATACCCTTATTTTATATTCTACTCTCCATTGTTGTTCTCCGTCCAGTTATTTTTAAAGGCTGTGATAACAATCACAAGATACTTGAAGTTCTCCCAGTTGTTTTGTAAAAATTGGGAAGTCTTTAAGATTAACATCCCCGACTCTCTTTATTGCCCACTAATTTAAACTGCTGTGATAGGTAAGCTCCATCAAATAATTCGCTCTTTTTTCTTTGTTGCTCAAGTCAACAAACAACCTTCCCAAGAGATTGATGGGTTGTTTAACCCCCCAATGAGTCAACCCAGTCCAAAACTTAAAAAGGCGAGAATGTCCTCAATTTCGGCCATTCTTCTTTCGAGTGTTTTGGTTACTTTGCCGTTAATTGGACTCAGACAGACTGGCCGCTTACAATTTTTGGAATTAGTCGCCTACGATCAACTGATCAGAGCTTTACCTTTTGGGGGCCATGATTCTCGGTTGTTAGTGGTGGGGATTACGGAAGCAGATATTCAACAACAAAAAAAATGGCCTCTTTCTGATGAAGTCATTGCTCAATTACTTGATAAATTACAAATCTACAACCCCAAAATTATTGGTCTTGATATTTATCGGGATCTTCCCCATCCCCCTGGCGGTGAATTACTACATCAAGTTTTACAAGCTGACAATATTGTTGTGGTTAAGCAACTTCCCACCGCTGACAGCGAAGGAGTCCCCCCACCTGATGAGATTCCCTCCCATCGAGTAGGTTTTAGCGATCTCCCGATTGATCCTGATAATGTGGTGCGTCGTACGTTTATGTACATTCAATCCAAATCAGGGAAGATTAAAGAAAGTTCTTTTGCTTTACAAATTGCCCTCAATTACCTAGCTCAGAAAAATCAAGGGTTACAAGTTAAACCAGAGGCCTTGCAAATTGGACCAGTGTCCTTTCCTCGTCTGTCAAGTAACGCCGGAGGTTATCAACTACCACCATCAGAAGCTTTAGGCTGGCAAATTTTATTAAAATATCGAGGCACAAATGCGGCGAGAGAAGTCTCCTTAACAGAAGTCCTAGAGGGGAAAATTGACCCCGATTGGGTAAAAGATAAGATTGTTTTAATTGGAGTCACCGCCCCTAGTAGTAAAGACACCTTTCCCACCCCTTATAGTGCTACCCAAACGAAAAATTTTGAAATGCCAGGGGTAGTGATTCATAGCCAAATCGTCAGTCAAATTTTAGGGACAGTGTTGGATGGCCAACAACCCTTTTGGTTTTGGAATCAGGGCCTGGAATGGGCTTGGATTTGGCTTTGGTCATTATTGGGGGGAATTGTTGTTTGGCGATCGCAGCGTCTTTGGCTCTTAGGGGGCAATGTCCTAATCGCCCTTGGAGGATTATGGGGATTGGGTTTTGTGATTTTCACCCAATCTGGCTGGATTCCTATTATTCCCCCATTATTGGGTTTTTTGCTGGCGGGGGCCTTTGTTTTAGCCTATAAGACTGTTTATCAAACTTATCATGATCCTTTGACGGGATTGGCTAATCGACGGTCATTAGAAGGAAAACTGAAAAAAATTAACACTAGCAAAGCCTTTGTCAAAGGGGAATTGATAGCCGTTTTGTTTATTGACGTTAATCGCTTCAAAACCATTAATGATGGGTTAGGACATCAAGCAGGGGACTATTTATTGATGGAAATTGCTCAGCGTTTACAAAAACACCTGACATCTTCTGAGTATTTGGGACGGGTTGGGGGTGATGAGTTTGTCATCTGGTTACAAGGCGTGAGGGACTCTCAATCGGTAAAAACCTTTGCTGAAACACTCCAACAAGATTTAAGTCAACCTTTTTACTGGCAAGGACAAGAAATTTTTACGACGATTAGTATCGGAATTGCTTTTGATCGTACCGGCCAAGACTTTCAGGGTGGCCAATTGCTTCGTTATGCGGATATCGCTATGTATCGGGCCAAGGACATTGGATCGGGTCGTCCCCAAATCTTTGAAACGGGAATGGATACCCAAGCGGTACAACGTTGGCAATTGGAAACCGACCTACGTTTAGGATTAGAAAAGGGAGAGTTTCAACTTTATTATCAACCGATCATCTCTCTGAAAACTCGTCAAATAGCGGGTTTTGAGGCTTTGGTTCGCTGGATTTCCCCTCAACGGGGGTTTGTCTCTCCAGGGGATTTTATCCCCGTTGCTGAAGAAACTGGCTTAATTGTTCCTTTGGGAGAATGGATTTTAACTGAAGCTTGTGAGCAAATTCGTTACTGGCATGAGAAATTTCCCCGGACTCCTGCTTTAATTATGAGTGTCAATCTATCGGGCCGTCAGTTTGCTCAACCCGATTTAGTCAAGCAGATTGAGAGTATTTTAGATGAATCTGAGATTGATGGCGATCGCCTGAAATTAGAGATCACCGAAAGCATGATGATGAATGATGTGGAAGCGGCGATTGAATTACTGAATCGATTAAAAGGGTTAGGTTTACGGCTGAGTATCGATGATTTTGGCACAGGATATTCCTCTTTGAGTTATTTACACCGTTTTCCCGTAGATACTCTCAAGGTTGATAAGTCTTTTGTGGGGCGTATGGAGGAAGGAGAAGAGAGTGGTAAGTATATTTCCATTGTACAAACCATTATTTCCTTGGGGCATAATTTGCACTTAGATGTCATTGCTGAAGGGATCGAAACATCGACACAACTTGAGATCTTAGAGTCCCTACAATGCGAATATGGACAAGGATATTTCTTTTCCAAACCCCTCTCCCAGGAAAATGCAGAAGCTTTATTAGCTCAAGAGCAAGCAGGTTAACAGGATGTAAGCTGTTGTGAATTTAAACCGCTTATTTAAAGTCTTGGTACAAACCCTCAACCCCTTTCTCCCTGCTCCCCCGCAGTCTAAACTAGCCATTTGGATGCTTAATAGCTTATATAGCAACCGCCAAGGAGGATAGGACATTTTTCAAACCTCAAACCCAATAGCAGTGAGGTTTTAACCTCCTGCCTCCTGCCTCCTGCCCCCTGCCTTCTGCTATATAACCCCTCAGTTTTGGGGATTAAAGTCTTGTGTTCAAGTTTGAGTAATATTGTCTATTTTATTCGGCTTAACATATCTAAAAAAATTGGACAATATTGTCCAATTTTGTTTTGATTTTACCCAATGACCAAGGTTATTTTGCGTTTTGTATCTGATTGTATCGAGATGATTTGTTTGTTTAATTTTACTTGAAACTTCGAGTAAAATTAGGTAATATCAACTATAGTATGGGTAAGAACAAAATTCAGTTCTGGTTAGGATCACTTAGGAATGTTTAAGTTGCCTGTTACAATCTCTCTCTAAGGATGACTTTGATTACCGGATTAGGGGATTTTCCCAAGAGGGTATGTTCAAGGTTCCAGAGAAGACCTGGCAAGCCTATGCCATAACCGATGATGTTCATAGATCTACTCCCTAATTTTTCCAGCTTATGAGCAGTGTTTTTAATCACTGTGTGCTTTCTACGGAAAAAAAGATTTTTTTTGCTTAAAACTCACGCATATCTCCGGTAGGTTTTATCTAGAATCACCGCTTATTATGTAGACATAGAGAACAAACAAACAACCAACACAAAAGGAGCCAAAACAATGAAATTCAACAACACTTTAGTCGCTATCTTAACCGTTGCTTTAACTGCTGGTATTAATGTTTCTGTAATGGCTAATGTTCCCACCCAACAACAAACTCAAGGGGAAAGCCATAATCCTGTTACCGAAACCACTCAACCTCAAGGATGTGCTAGATGTTAGTAGATTGATAAATCAATGCAATACGTTGAGATTTAAAAAATCTAACAAGCATTGGTATAGGGATGCAGTCTATAATTAAAAGGTCAGTTTCGATGGATTATCCTTAGACTCAGACTTACAACATAGACATCTAACTAATGTGTGATGAGTGTCAGTCGTTATTTTACAATTCACAGATTCCCAGCCTGTATCAGCATCCTTACCGTCAGTTACTTAACGGTTGTTCCCTCAACTCTAGCGCAAGTCTCTAGTGATGGAACTGTAAACACCCAAGTAACCCCAACAGGTAATCAATTAGAAATTACTGGGGGGACACAACAGGGTAATAATTTATTTCACAGTTTTAATCAGTTTTCTATTCCCGACAAAGTCGAGGCATATTTTAATAATTCTAATCAGATAAATAATATTATTAGCCGTGTCACCGGTGCTTCTATTTCCCAGATTGAGGGAATAATTCGCGCCAATGGTACGGCTAATTTATTTTTAATTAATCCCAATGGCATTACTTTTGGCCCCAATGCTCAAGTCAATATTGGGGGGTCTTTTTTAGCGAGTAGTGCGGAGTCCATAGAATTTGCTGATGGGGTTCAATTTAGTGCCACTAATACACAACCCAATCCATTGTTAACTATGAGTGTTCCGGTTGGGTTACAATTTGGCTCTAACCCAGGAAATATTCTGCTTGACCGAGTGATTGATCTGAGCGTCAATCCTGGCAATACCTTAGCTTTTGTGGGGGGAAATATCCACTTTATAGGAGCAGGTAATGAAGAAAACGAAGCTGAAGGAATAAACGTTACCAATGGACGCATAGAATTAGGAAGCGTTGGCAGCAAGAGTACCGTTCAAATAACTAAGACTAACAGTGGATTTAAACTAGGTTATGAAGGAGTCAACAACTTTCAAGATATCTTGTTCTCACAAGGATTCGAGATTATCCGAGGGTTTAATTCCTCGATTCAGCTACAAGGAAGACGAATTTCCTTAGACAATAATGCACAAATATTTAGTCGTCCTCAAGACTCTCAAACGGCGGGAGATATTACTGTTAACGCTACCGAGTCTGTTGAAATGACGGGTTCCAAAACGCAAGATTTTCTCACGGGTTTGTTCGCTGAGGTTGGCTCAGGGGTAACAGGTTCGGGGGGTAATATTATCATCAACACTCAAAAGTTAATTTTGCGTGATGGAGCATTAGTTGCATCAGAGGTGTTTGGTGCAGGACAAGGGGGTAACGTGGAAATTAATGCTTCTGATTCAGTTGATGTTATAGGAACGGGTTTTTTGACCAATAGCACCATAAGTACAACTACAGTGGGTTCAGGCAATGGAGGAGACATAAATATCAATGCCAAAAACTTAGGATTACAAGATGGAGGACTGATTTCGGCTGCCACTGCTGTTTTACGAGGAGATCCCCCTAATACAGCTACGGGTAAAGGGGGAACAGTTAACATCAATGCCTCTGAATCGGTACAAATCACTGGCACCGAGATTATTCCCAATCGCATTGAAGCAGGAAGAGTTCCTAGTGCAATTTTTATTGAATCAGGGTTTAGCGATATCAGATTCTTGGGTTTTGGCCAAGGAGGTAGTCTTAACCTTAATACTGATCGATTAATGGTGGCGAATGGGGGCGTTCTTTCTGCGGCAAGTTTGGGGGAAGGAACGGCGGGAAATATAAATATTCAAGCCAATACTATTCTTCTAGATCAAGGCGTTTTAACTGCCTCTTCCCAAGGAACAGGGAATGCAGGAAATTTAACCATTAAAACGGACAAATTAACAGTTAATAATCACTCACGAGTAGCGGTTAGAAGTATTGGTTTAGGTCAAGGGGGTAATTTAACCCTCAATGCTGGGTCGATTGTTGTAGACAACAACAGTCAACTCACTGCTACCAGTCAACCCTTAACGCCGGAAAATGTCCAAGAATTAGTAAGATTGGGCATTGCACCAGAATTATTAGAAGTTGATAATACCTTAGCTAATGCAGGGAGTTTAAACATTATTACCGATAATCTAACGGTCAACAATGATTCAGAAGTGACTGTCAGCAGTTTTGGTTTAGGAAATGCGGGTAATATTAATATTAAGGCGCAAAATATCTTATTAGATAATGATAGCCGCCTAACTGCGGAAACGGCATCAGGAGAAGGGGGAAACATTGCCCTTGATGTCAACCAATTGTTAATCCTAAGACATGATAGCCAAATTTCTACCACTGCAGGAACCCAACAAGGAAGTGGTAACGGAGGGAACATAGATATTAACGCCCGATTTATTATTGCCGTTCCCGCCGAAAATAGTGATATTTTTGCCAATGCTTTTCTAGGGCAAGGGGGTAATATTGATATTACGACTTCGGGGGTATTTGGCATTGAAGAACGAGCAAAACTGACTCCCCTGAGTGACATTACTGCTAGTTCCCAGTTTGGTCAATTAGGGACTGTGGCCATTAACCGTCCTGATGTTGATCCCCAAAGAAGCTTAGTGAAACTTCCCGCCGATGTGGTGGATGCCAAAAAACTCATTATTGATGCTTGTAGTCCTGGTGGGGCCTTAACTAGAGGAGAATTTATCATTAGGGGACGCGGGGGTTTATACCCAAACCCCCATGAAGGTGTCAATACTCAGACAGGATTAACTGAATTAGGTTATCCTAATAATACTTTGTCCAATTTCGAGCCTTCATCAGAAGTTCATAACAATCGTTCATCCTCCCCCGAACCTCTTAACCAGAGGGAAACACACAGGCCTCCCATCGTGGAAGCACAAGGATGGATCACCGATGCCGATGGTAAAGTAGTGCTGACGGCCCAAGCATCCGCTGTGACTCCTCACAGTTCCGGTTTTATGCCAGCCACTTGCTATGATTTGTCAACGACTAACCAGTCTCCGTCTCCCTAATTTGTTGATTGTTTTTGCTGGTATTCTATGGCTTAGTGGTTTGAATGGCGGTAAACTTCAGGCACAACCCTTTGAAGAAAACCCTGTTCGTCCCCCCTCTTTGCCGGAGTTAACCCCTACCCAACCTGTCCCTTTACCAGAAACTCCCCTAAAAATCCCTTCCTTTAATCCGAATACTGTAGAGGAAGTTCCTGCTAATATATCAGGAACCATTACAGTTAAGCAGTTTCAGTTTCAGGGAAATACGGCTTTTAGTACAGAAGAATTAGCTCAGGCGACTCAGCAATTTACGGGTCGTCCCATTACCTTTTCTGAATTATTGCAAGCGAGATCAGCAATTACGAAACTTTATGTTGATAATGGTTATGTGACTTCTGGGTCTTATATTCCTCCCCAAACCATTGAAAATGGAATCGTTACAATTAATATTGTCGAGGGAAAATTAGAAGATGTTAAGGTAACAGTTGAGGGAAAACTGAACCCAAATTATGTCCGCGATCGCTTGGCATTAGCGGGGGAAACGCCCTTAAATATTAACCGTTTAGTCGAAGGGTTACAAATTTTACAATTAAATCCGATCATTGAGAAAATTTCCGCAGAATTAACTGCGAGTCCCCGTCCAGGTAATAATTTTTTAATTGTTAATGTAGTTACAGCACGTTCTTTTTTTCCGACAGCTATTATTGATGATGGACGCAACCCTCAAGTGGGAGAAATTCGTCGAGGGTTTAATCTATCTGAGAAGAATTTAACGGGTAATGGGGATAAAGTTGAGCTAACATATTTTAATACAGATGGCAGTGATGATATTGAGGTGACTTATCAAGTTCCGGTCAATGTTTATAATGGCACAGTTCAAGTAGGTTTTAGGAATTTAACAGGGGAAATTATTGAGCAACCCTTAGATATTTTAGAGATTAATTCCGATTATCAAAAGTATTCTTTCAAATTTAAACAACCTATTATAGAAACTCCTAATCAACAGTTTGCTTTAGAGTTAGATCTCGATCATCAACAAACTAAAACTCTTTATTTACAGGGACTTCCTTTTCCTGGGAGGGGTTCAGATAATAATGGAAGAACTCATATTTCAACCATCAGATTTGCTCAGGAATGGGTAGGAAGAAGCGATCAACAAGTGTTGTCTGCACGGTCAGAATTTAACTGGGGAATTGAAGCATTAGGGACAACAAAACCCTTTGATTTTTCTGTTAATCCTGAGTCTCCTTATAGTAACTATTTTTTATGGCGGGGTCAAGCACAATGGGTTAGATTATTGGCACCTGATACTTTATTTTTGATCAGAAGTGATTTCCAAATTGCTGATCGTCCTATTGTTTCTTTAGAGCAATTTTCTTTAGGGGGTTTAGGGAATGTAGAAGGATATCGACAGAATTCTTTGTTAACCGATAATGGAATTTTTGCAGGAATGGAAGTACGTTTACCGATTTATCGTATGCCTAATGATAAGGTTTTGGTGCAAATTGTGCCTTTTTTAAATTATGGTCAAGGTTGGAATAGCGGGGATACACCAGATCCAGCGATTAATGAATTAGCTTCCGTTGGGATCGGTTTACAACTACAATATGGTAGTTTTTTTAATGCCCGTATTGACTGGGCAAACCGTTTAGGAAAGGAGCTATTTCAAGGCGGAAATTCTTTACAGGATGATGGGATATTTTTTACCATTACGATTAGTCCGTGACCTAATTAACAAGTAATATGACAATTAACGACCTAAGGTTAATTCTTCTTTTTTACCTAAAATTCCTTGAGGTCGCCAAACCATTAAGACCATTAAAATTAAGCCAATTACCATAATCCGAAAATAACCAGCTTGACTGGGACTTAAAATACCAAGTTGAGGTAATATAAAGCGCGTTAAGGAATCATAAGCCCAAAAAATAATTGCTCCTAAAATTGTACCTGCATTACTACCTGAACCACCTAAAACAACAATAATCCAAGTATTAAAAGTAATTAGAGGATCAAATTTATCGGGATAAATTGCCGTTAATTGCCAAGCAAAGAAAGCACCTGCAATACCGGCGATCGCACCGCCTAACATAAAAGATTGTAACTTATACCATAAAATATTTTTGCCTAGAGCTTTGGGAATTTCTTCATCTTCTCGAATGGCTTTAAGAATGCGTCCCCAAGGAGAATGAACTAAAAATTCTAATCCACTATAAGTGATCGCTAAGACAGACAAAACCAACACCATTAATCCGGCTTTATAGGTATAATAAGAAAGGGCTGTTATTCCTGTAATATACACTAATAAGATTAAAGCGGTGGCAATAATTCCCCAAATAACTAAAGTAATAGGTTTTCTCGGTTGATAACTTTTACCTTGAATTTCCTTATTTTGTTTCCATTGAGAAGCAAGACTTTTATAGAGTGTCCATCCTGCATAAATTCCTAAAAGAGTTAAGATAGCAATGAGACTTAATTTAAGGGGAAAACTTGGTTCAATATTCAAGGGAAGGGGATATTGTCTTAATCCTAATGCACCTTTAGTCAACCATTCTTCATTTAACGCAACTAAACGAACTAATTCTGATACCCCAATCGTAACAATAGCAAGATAATCTTCCCTGAGACGTAAGGTAGAAAGTCCAATTAATAACCCTAATATTGCTGCTAAAACTGCACCCGCTAAGATGGCAAGGACGAAGGGAAAACCTGTGAGGGTTAATAAAACAGTAGTATAGGCTCCCAAGGTCATGAAAGCAACCACGCCAAAGTTAATGAGTCCAGTGAAACCCCATTGTAAATTTAGTCCTAGGGCAAAAATACCGTATACCGCTGCTGAGGTGGTGATATAAATAATGTAACCGCTAATGCCAATGAGTTGAACTAATAAGGCGTTATCCATGAATAAGAAAGCTTGAGATTAATGGCAATGAGATTATACAATAATTGAGAATAATTGCCTAGGAAAACGTGATATTAGTTTCTATACAGTAATAATAAAGAAAAAAATTGTAGGGGTCAACGGCCGTTGCCCCCTAGTGAGAGATGAGGTTACTTATGGCGTTTAAAAGTTAGCTGAAACCCCAGTTAACGGTAGGTTTAACTCCAGCTTTATCAACCACAGCATAGTTAAGATCAGTAAATTGAGAGGGAGATAATTTAAAGATCCAATAGCTATTAGTTCCGTATTGTTCTCCTGTTTCATCACACATCACTTTACCTGCCCATTCATCCGCAGGATCTTCTGCATCAGTGAGTAATTCCATGCCACAATCATTGAGTAATTCTTTCATTTTCTCATTCATTTCTTGGGCATTAGGGTTATCGGATAAGCCATATTCTCCAGGTAATTCGTGAAGAATAGATAGGGGACTTTCTCCTAAGTTTCCATCTTCCATAAAGCTTTTCATGGCACTGCGGAAAGCATCTAAAAAGCTGACTTTAATTTGAGGTGTCATTAACTGCTTAATATCGCTTTCACTGATGTTAATTTTTAACCCAGAAATGCCTAATTCTGCTTTAATAGTATCAACAGACTCTTCTTTTTTAGGTTGATCACCGTAACTAAAACTAGATACTTCATTTCCTTCAGCATCTAATACTTTACCGATGTCACCTTTATCGTTCCAAATAGCCGTTTTACTGCCGAAACTAAAACCACCTGATTCTTGATGAACTTCGTTAGTATAAACTCGAATAATTTGACCTGCGGCTAAAGATGTACCTTCTGGAAATGCAAAGATTTGATCCTTTCCTGATGAGGTAACTTTCCAATTAGATAAGTCAGCAACACCATTACCACTATTACGAATCTCAATATATTCATCAGATTGAGTCCGTTTTACATGGCCTTTGTAAACAATTTCCGCAATCTCTACTGTAGCCTTCAAAGGTTCAAGACAGTCTAAGTTTTCTTCTGTCCAACTTGCCCCGTGAATCGTTCCGTTATTATTATTGTTAGTTTGATCAAAAACATCACCATTTAAGGGGAAATAAGCCATTAAGCCTGCTTCTTTGCCTGTTAAACGATGGTTCATATCTTTTTTGATTTCCCCTTGGCTGCGGGCTTTATTCCAGATACGAACTTCTGTCATTTTTCCAGGAAAAAAATTATCAACTCTTCCTAACCAATAGCTAGTATTCGTTGTATAAAAATTGGTGGGTGCAGGTTCAGTTGCAAATAGTTCTCCGTTGCGATAGATTTTGTACTCAGTATCCTCTTTTACCCAGGCAATATGAACCCATTGTTGCGTACTTTCAAAGAAATTTTTTAATACACCAGAATAACGTTGATCGGAGGTACTATAGGAGTCATAATGTAGTGCCTTATCACTAGGACATATCCACATTCCAGGTTTACGATGTGCATCTCCTTGTTTCCCAATAAATCCATGGAAAGCAGAATTTAAAAGAGCAGGATTAATCCAAAGAGAAATCGTAAAAGCTGTATTATTTTCAAAAGGATCTCGAATTTCTACATAGTCATCTTGTCCATCAAAATTTAAGACTGATTGTAAATTCTGTTGCGTTAGGGTTTGTACAGCCGTCATTTTGAAAATCTCCTAATATTGTTAATGACTTAGAAAAGTCACAAAAAAGTAGTCTCACACTGTTTATGATTTATTAAATTAAGTAACTAATGATTCTTCTTGTTACTGGAACTTGAAACATCATTTCTGTGTGATTAATCTCATTGTGCCATTGTGATTGTGATTATCGCTACTAGGAAAAATACGGAAAAATCATGCTTGTTTTGTCTTTTTTAGTAATTTTACAGAGAGTTTATTTAAGAAATATAACCATAACCCAAGATTAATACAAAAATTCCGCATACAGAAAGCTATGCGGAATCATTAACTAAATTCAATTGAATGACTTAGTTATTATCATAGCTAAAGCTAGACACTTCATTGCCTTCAGAATCTAATACTTTACCCATGTCACCTTTATCGTTCCAAATAGCCGTTTTACTGCCGAAACTAAAACCACCTGATTCTTGATGAACTTCGTTAGTATAAACTCGAATAATTTGACCTGCGGCTAAAGATGTACCTTCTGGAAATGCAAAGATTTGCTCCTTTCCTGATGAGGTAACTTTCCAATTGGATAAGTCAGCAGCACCATTACCACTATTACGAATCTCAATATATTCATCAGATTGAGTCCGTTTTACATGGCCTTTGTAAACAATTTCCGCAATCTCTACATTAGCTTTAAGAGGTTGCAGAAATTCTAAGTTTTCTTGTGTCCAATTTGCTCCATTAATTGCTCCGCTATTATTATTAGCAGTTTGATCAGAAGCATTCCCATTTAAGGGCCAATAACCGATTAAACCAGCTTCTTTGCCAGTTAAACGATGGTTCATATTTTGTTTGATTTCTTCAAGGGTACAAACTTTATCCCAAACACAAACTTCGGCTATTTTACCTGTATAATGATAGGCTTCATTGTCATCCTTATACATCCCAATATATAAGTTATTTTCAGGCTCATAATCAATTTTAGAATCAGGAAGATTTTGGGACGCTTTTTCAACACCATCAATATAAATTTTTATGGTTTGACCATCATAGGTGCAAGCAATATGATGCCACTGATTGAGTTTCACGGTATTAGCACCACTGCTAAGATATTGAATCCCTTTTGATGGCACTTTTAAACCAAAATATACACCACTTTTGCCATCAAGAAGGATACCATAACCACTTTCAGTAGAACCTGTATCAAAAATCTTGGAAATAATTGCTGCCCATTCCCGGTTGCTGTTAACATTAATCCAAGCAGAAAGTGTTAAGTTTTTACTAACATTAAAGACTGACTTTTTAGCGAGATCAATATAATCATCTTTACCATCAAAACTTAATACTGATTGTAAATTCTGTTGCGTTAGGATTTGTACAGCCGTCATTATGGAAATCTCCTAATATTGTTAATGACTTAGAAAAGTCACAAAAAAGTAGTCTCACACTGTTTATGATTTATTAAATTAAGTAACTAATGACTCTTCTTGTTACTGGAACTTGAAACATCATTTCTGTGTGATTAATCTCATTGTGCCATTGTGATTGTGATTATCGCTACTAGGAAAAATACGGAAAAAGCATTCTTGTTTTGTCTTTTTTAGTAATTTTACAGAGAGTTTATTTAAGAAATATAACCATAACCAAAGATTAATGCAAAAATTCCGCGTAGATTATTACCCAACATAATACAAAGATAATTAGTAGGGGTCAACGGCCGTTGACCCCTACTTTCTTTTGATTTGTAGCAGTATAGCCTATTTATGCCCTAATATTTTATTTCTCAGATGTTTGATTTTATCTCGATATTTGGCTGCTTCTTCAAACGCTAAATTTTTAGCTGCTTCTTGCATTTGGGTTTCTAATTGTTGGATTAATTCTGGGATTTTATCTAAGGGTAAATCATCAGCTTGGGTATAAACTTCTTCTAACTGCTGAGAGTTTAAACGACGAGAAATGTCTAAAAAGGATAAAATTGAATTGCTATAACGCTTAATAATTGACTGTGGTGTAATATTATTTAGCTTATTATGTGCCATTTGAATACCTCGCCTTCTTTCAGTTTCTTCAATAGCTTTGATCATACTATCTGTTAAATTATCCCCATATAAAATAGCTTGTCCATTAATATGACGTGCAGCACGTCCAATAGTTTGAATTAAGGCTTTTTCTGCTCTTAAAAACCCTTCTTTATCTGCATCTAAAATAGCGACTAAAGAGACTTCAGGCAAATCTAATCCTTCTCTTAATAAATTAACACCAATTAATACATCAAACTCTCCATTTCTTAAGGCTTGTAAAATTTCAATGCGTTCAATAGATTTAATTTCTGAATGTAAATATTGTACTTTAACATCTCTTTCTTGAAAATATTCTGTTAAATCTTCAGCCATACGCTTTGTTAAAGTAGTAATTAAAACCCTTTCATTGAGCTTAACTCTTTGTTTTATTTCTCCTAATAAGTCATCAACCTGCCCCTCTGTTGGACGAACAAAAATTTCCGGGTCTAATACTCCTGTTGGACGAATAATTTGTTGAATAACTCTATCTTCTGATTGTTCAATTTCCCAATTTCCAGGAGTAGCAGAAACAAAAATACACTGACTCACTTTATCCCAAAATTCTTCTGATTTTAAAGGTCGATTATCTGCGGCACTCGGTAAACGAAACCCATGATCAATTAAGACTTTTTTACGGGCTTGATCTCCATTGTACATCCCTCTAATTTGTGGCACAGTTACATGAGATTCATCAACTACTAATAACCAATCTTTAGGAAAATAATCAATTAAACATTCTGGTGGTGATCCTGCTTTTCTTCCTGCTAAATGACGAGAATAATTTTCAACCCCATTACAATAACCGACTTCTTTTAAGAGTTCTAAATCATAACGAGTGCGTTGATCAATTCGTTGTGCTTCTAATAGTTTACCTGCCTTTTCTAACAAGGAAACTTGTTCTTTTAATTCCGAATCAATCGCTTCACAAGCTGATTCTAATTGTTCATCAGGGGTAACAAAATGTCTTGCAGGATAAATATTCATGTTTTTGAGACTATTTAAAATCTCACCTGTGACTGGATCTAAATAACGAATAGCATCAATTTCATCACCAAAAAATTCAACGCGAATAACTCTATCTTCATAAGCTGGAACAATTTCTAAAACATCCCCTTTAACCCGAAACCTTCCTCGTTGTAATTCCAGATCATTGCGAGAGTATTGAATAGTAACTAAATCTCGTAAAAGTTGACGCTGATCGACTTCTTTCCCCACTTCTAAAGGGACAGATGCCTTTAAATATTCGGCGGGCATTCCTAAACCATAAATACAACTAATAGAAGCAACAACAATCACATCTTTACGCTCAAATAAAGAGCGGGTTGCTGAATGCCTTAGCATATCAATTTCATCATTAATAGAAGCAGTTTTTTCAATATAAGTATCACTTACAGGAATATAAGCCTCTGGCTGATAATAGTCATAATAACTAATAAAATATTCTACTGCATTATCAGGAAAAAATTGTCGTAATTCATTACATAATTGAGCCGCCAATGTTTTATTATGAGCTAATACTAAAGTCGGTTTTCCTATCTTTTCAATCACCGAAGCAACGGAAAATGTTTTCCCCGTTCCCGTTGCTCCTAATAGGGTTTGAAAGCGATTTCCTGCTTGTAAAGATGCTATTAATTGAGCGATCGCTTGAGGTTGATCGCCTGTGGGTTTAAAGGGTGCTTGTAAAGCAAAAAGATGAGAATTCATAGTAATAATATTTAAAGATTCACAACCTTGTTGTAGGGGTCAACGGATATTGACCCCTACTAATTTTTTAATAATAAATAATACAGTTGTCCCGTATTACTAATTAACCCGGCGCGATCACCTGCTGTTTTCCCTGTACCCATAAAAATATCAACCCTTCCCGGCCCTTTAATCGCACTTCCAGTATCTTGATCTAAAACATAACGACTCACTAATTTAGTTTCTATTTCTCCAGTGTTGGTTGTATAAGGAATCCGAGTTTTTATTAATGCTAACGCACCAGGGGGCATAATAGATTTATCAGTAGCAATGGAACGTTCCGCAGTAACAGGAACCCCGATACTTCCTTGAGGGGGTGCGCCATTAGTTTCCCGAAAAAAAACAAAACGATTATTACGAGGCAAATAGTTACTTAATTCTTGAGGATTTTTCGTTAAATAGTCAATTAAAATGGGTAAAGTTAGTTTATCTAAGGCAAAGACCCCATCATTTACTAACTCTTTACCGATACTAACATAAGGATAATCTGTGCTTCCATCGTAACCAATACTGATAGTTTTACCATCGGTTAATTTAAGTTTTGCTGAGCCTTGAACATGAACTAAATAAGCTTCTAATCGATCACGCATCCAAATTAATTCATTCCCTTTAATAATACTACTATTTCCTAAGCCATCTTTTCCTTCTAATTCTAAACGAGTTGGGTGAGGTTTTGCCAAACTTTCAAAGTTTTTGGGTTGACGATAAAGAGGATAAATATATTCTTGAGTACGCTGACGACTTGCTGTATAAACAGGTTCAAAATAGCCTGTAAAATGTACAGTTCCTTGATTATCATTGCCTTGAGATTGATATAAAATAAACTCTTTTTGTACTGCTGTTTGCAATTCTTCGGGGTTTTTAGCGGTTTTTAATAATTCCTTAAACCTGATTAAAGAACGACGCACACGATCACGAGTAATACCAGGAATAGGATAATTATTATAAACTTCAGCCGCTTTTGGGGTATCTAAATAACGTAAACTATAACTAATTGCTCGAATTAATGCCCATTTATCTCCTGGGTTTTCTGCAGTTCCCCAAAGTTGTTCATCTTCTCCCCAAACTGCATTAATTTCTGTCAGTTTAACTTGACTTAATGGCGGTTCTTCTGAACTTATTATTTGTGGGCTACAAAAGATTAATCCGAGTCCGATAGATAATATTGCGATCGCTTTATTCATAGGATAATAATACAGAGAGCTTTTGAATATTATCAAAAAGACAGTTTTTCATCCATATTAATGGGGAAAGTTGAGAAGGTTCGGAAAAAATAACTTGATAACCCCTGTGATAAAGGCTAAAATGAAGCCAACTGAAACCGAACGATTGATAAATTCTTGAGAATCTAACCGTTTATTAATTCCTTTGACTTCCGTATCAAGAGTTTTAATTTCCCCCTTAAGTGATTCAATAGATACTCTAGTCTCAGTCCTAAAGTCACTCAAATCTTTTTTTAGGGTGTCTAGGTTCTGATTTACGTCTTTGATACTTTGCTTGATCTCTCCTAAGACTTCTTCTAACGAGTAAGTAACTGTTATGGGGGTCTGACTCATGAGTTAAACTCCTATTAGATAAGCTTCTGTTCTAATCTACCATTTTCCTTGAATGACAGAGTTGCTCACGGGTTTGTGTCACTCCATTTATTTAAAAATTACTCTCGTTCTACACTCCCAAAAAATACGGGTTCAACCCGAATGGCCATAATACTTGCAGGACGAACAACCATATATTCTCCCTGAATATTTTTGATAGGAACATTGATAAATTCCTCAGAATCAAATTTAGGCACTAATTCCCCGCTATACCACTTCTGAAACTCTTGAATTTGGCTAAACCTTACTTCCTCGCGGTGGCCACTGGATAAGAACAAATAAACGGCGTATTCATCGGCTTTTCTGGGCATAGTCAGTAATTCCTCTGGTCTTCTTTCCTATTATCGGTGACTAGGGGGCTAATTTGAAGCGTTGCAATAAAGCTTCTAAAACAACAGGTAAGGTTTGACTCAACTCAGCAGATGTTTTAAATTCAAGTTGTTGATGGGGTGGCAGATCAAAGGGCCATTTTCCTGATAACTCTGCTCGCTGTTGATGTAACAGTAAAATTTGCCCCCCTCGTTTATGTTGCAAAGCGTATCCCAACTCGGTACAAATAGAAGGACTGGGAATTAAACGAGAGATGTCATCCTGTTTAATACTGGTAATAGCTGTCCCATCTACCACTAATAATAGGCTTTTTCGCAGTTTACGCAGTTGACTATCACTGAGTCTTAAGGGGGAGTCTTGGGGACGAGAAGCGACGGTTAACGAGAGGAGATGACGCGATCGCTGATTATATTTCTCTATGGTTTCCCCCAAAACAGTTTGAATAATCTGACTAGAATCAGGATATTCTGTTTGTCCACTAAAAAAAATGATCGGTTCTAAAGTGGCTGTAATGTCTTGCTTGCTCAGGTACATTTCCTGAGACACTAAATCTAGGTTAGCAATAATATAACCGCCACTGCCTTCTATGTAAAATTCGACGGCTTCCCCTTCTAAATAACGTTGAAACCATTCGGATTCCTCAATTATCTGTTTTTCATCCAAAAAATCGGCTCTTAAAGCAGATTTTAGTAAACTATTCCGACTTAACCGTAAATCAGGAGGACGTTTCACTACTTCCCGTAACGGTTCGTATTCTCCTAAATACCAAGCTTTCAGGGGGATAATCGCCATGGCAATTATTGCTCTCAATGATAGATAACATAAAAATGTTACACTATTTTTCCCTGTCTTGGTACATAAGTATTATTTTTTAACTTAACAATAGGGGCTAATATCTTCATTCCACTCATCAGCAAGATAACAAAGAGCGCGGAAACGTAGCATCATTAAGTCATCATAGAGGGGATTGAGCTTGCATAGAGGAGGAATACTCACCAATACATGGTCAAAGAACTTAATTTCCCGTTCAAAGGGACATTGAGACGGAATTAAACGACAGAGACGATGAGCAAAAGCGCGATCGCGGATTTCTTGTTCAGCCAACCAAGCACGAATTGGTTTTATACTTTTAGAAAAGGGCAATTTTAGCCATTTAGTAGCAGAAAATGAGTGAGGAGATTGGGGATTGGTCCAACTGCTCAAAATAAAGTTTTTTATGGTATAGTCGGTAACACTCATAGATTTTCTTCCTTTCAACTGAGTTAAAGTTGTCACGTCGGATCACTACATCGGATTGGTCAATGATTCCTCAAGGAATTTACTGAGTCAGTGGAGTTAGGTTGGGGAGTCTAAACATAAAACTCCTTGTTTTCAGGCATTGCGGGAAGTCCTTGAAATTTCCTTGTCTTAGGGAAATTCTAGAGACTCCCTTCCGATTGTAACTGACTGATCAAACTGACATCGTCATCATAACCAAGGGTCAAAGGGACTATACAGAAAAAAAGTTGAAGAAACGTAACATCCCCTTGTCTCTATCATCCCTCTTGTGCTTAAAAAAAGTTGTGAGCAAAATCACCGAATTTCCAGGGAGAAGAGGGTAAGGGTTCTGTAGTTTTACAGACTGGCCAAAACTATGTTATCGGTTTTGATATAAGATCGATGGGTGACACCATCATAAATCAGGAAGATTGTTAACTCATGGATGCTACCCTACTGATTGTTCAAACTTTAATGAGCTTTCTCAATATCTATTTACTACTGATCTTTGTACGGATTTTGCTTTCTTGGTTTCAAACTGCTGAGTGGGCCTATGGAATCATGTCCTTTTTAAGTCCTATCACTGATCCTTATCTTAATATTTTCCGTTCTTTTATCCCGCCTTTAGGGGGTTTAGATATTTCCCCCATCGTAGCCATTTTCTTACTGCAAATCATCTCTCAAATGCTAGGGAGCGTCCCATCAATGATGGGGGGGTTTTAGGTGGACTACCCTTAAAAAATAGGGTTGACTTTGGTCGTAAACCCAGAAGCCTTAAATTGCTTCAATTTCAAAGGGGTCGGTTGATCGGAGGGGACACTAATTCTCAGTTCAAACTCACTGACCCCTGGTGGCACTTCAGGAATGGAACCGACACGACTGCGGTTTTGTAAAATAGGTTCGTTATTGGCATCATTAATGCGGCCAAATACGTCAGCATCATAGACAGTTTTGCCGGAAGTATTTTTGGCTTTTCCGGTAATAATGTAACAATCGGCAGGTAAACTCGATCCCCCACTGGTAACAATACCTTGGGCTAATTCTGGGGAACAATCTTTGTAAGAGACATCCAATAACTGAATATTGGTCAAGGCTAAGGCCGGTTGGCTAAATAACCAAAAGAAACAACCAAGAATAATAGCGATCGCACGAACTTTCATAAACCTAAACATTAATAATTTCCTTTATTATTCAGCTTATCAGTTGCCGTCCCCACTGTTGCAATAAATAGTGATGAAACGCTTCTGTATTAATACTATCCATGGCCAAAACCTTGCGACCATTTTCAACCACTTTAATCCTTCCCTGACTATATCCTGTCGTAATTACCTCGGTTTTCCATGCTTTAACAGAAAATAGCTCTGGACGATGTAAATAAGCAGTAGCTAAGACATCCCAACAATAGTAGTCTTGGGGAATAGCTAAGGCGTAACAGAGTCCCGCTAAATCAGATAAGGGATAATGACGTTGTTTAGCTAATTGACGGATAAATTCAGCAGTTACAGGGACAGTATTCGTAATATCTAGGGTACATAAAATTAGGGGGATCTGGGTTTGCCAAACCCGTTCAACGGCGATCGCATCCCAGTAAGCATTCCATTCTGCTGTGCCATCATGTTCGGGAGCAAATTCTCTTTCTACATTGCCTGAAACGTTTAATACACCGCCCATCCAGACAATTTCTTTGATTTTTCCCTCAATTTCAGGATTCATCTCTAAGGCGGTCGCAACAGTGGTTAAGGGCCCTGTTACCATTAAAGTAACGGGTTCTACTGCATTTTGTAGGGTGTTGACCATGAACTGTTGTCCAGTTTCAGGGACAAGAGGGGTTTTGAGAGTGTCTTGTTGATTTAGGAGGGGAAAGTTATCCATAATCAGGGAATCTCGGCGATACAAGGCGGGAAAGGGATGGATTCCTCTGACGGTACTTTCTGCGACGGGAATGTGATGACATCTCATGAAATCTAGCAGTTTTCGGGTGACATTAAGGGCGGCATTAATATAACAATCAGCTGGGGTAACAATAATTCCCAGTGGTTGTACGTGGGGCATCGTCATCAATAACATGGTGGCTAAAATATCATCAATTGCCCCATCATGATCGAATAATACTAATTTTTTGCTCATTGAATTTATTTTAAAAGTTAAACACCAAAAAAGCGGGCTAGTTGATATTCCCGCTTCTTTAAGAGATATTTTAGTTAATTTATTGATTTTTTGGTAATGAACTTGGGGAGAAAAAATATTGTTTATTGATTGCCTAATCATCAATGACTTACTCCTAATTCAAGATCAATGTTACGCCTCCTCTAACCAATCATAAATCCGATCTAGCTCATGTAAAGTAATTAATCCATATTGCCAGAGTAACATGGGTAAAGGGCCCTGGGTTTGTTCAACGGAGCGTTGTGCGATCGCAATTGAGTCAGCAGACAAGGCTAATTCTTCGCGTAAAAAGCGTAAAAATAGTGTGTAAGTGGTGTTTGTCATGATTATCTTCACTTTAGGGTTGATTTTGGATGATGTTTTCTTCCCAAAAAAAGTTGATTTGATTTCTGAGTCATCACTCGAAACCGAAAGTTTACTTCATCGTTTTGGGGACGTTTTCCGTATAAGAGAATAACAATTTTAGGGTTCATTATCCACGATCACTCAAGATACATCTTTCTGATAGGGTTTGCTACCCTTTTGAAGATTTCTAATTTTGAGCTTTCATAGAATAATAGAAAACAACTTCTGATTTAAATCAGCGTCGCTTACTTCACCCTCACACCACTAAATTAAGTAAAAGATCGCTCAGATAAGACTAACAAGGTTTCCTTGATTGATTTTAAGCCTTGATTTTTCTTCCCACTCAACCTGTCAAGATTGGTAAGTCGCTCACTCTATTCTGAGGAGTTCTTTCCCATATACTATAAAGGATGTTGTGATCGATGATTCAAAAAATCAATTTAAGTTTGTAAAACTTTAAGTCAGTAAAACTTATAAGATTTTCCTCTCAATGATTCTACTAGAGCTATTGAGAATTATCCAAAAACTTAACATCTAGTTTATCTCCTTCCTTGATCCCTAATTCTCTGGCTTGTCCACCCCCAAGTTCAATGACTTGGTTGACCAACGTCTCAGGGCCGTAAGTGGGACAGGGATCACTGTTACAGGGGGGAACTTCCGAGATAACGGCTTTGACTTTGCCATTGGCCAGAAAAATCATATCTAGAGGAATCGTAACATTTTTCATCCAAAAACGCACGGGTCTAAGTTCCTCAAATAGAAAAATCATGCCTTGATTTTTCTCAATAGATTTACGATACATTAAACCAATTTGTTGTTGTTCTGGTGTTTTAGCAACTTCTAATTCTATAACTTTTTCTCCGACATTAATTGTAGCTTCAATGGGTAATTTTTGACCATTCCCTTGGGAAATAACTGACGAAGAATTGTCCTTAAATTTCGCTTCTGTTGAAGGGGAACAGCCTAATAATAATAAGCTGCATACAATAATTAAGTTAATTGTTTTATTCATAATCATTTCATTCCTCTCACCAATATAATACCAAGAATTTTCGGGCAACCACGGGGGGATTGCCTCTACATTTTAACTTAAATTAGTCTTCATTTTTTACGGAAAACCGACTGGTAACATCAGTATTTTCACTCCAAACTGCCATTATATTAATGTTTCCATTCAGGAAGTTTTGACGACAAGCGCGACGCTGAATTTTACCACTGGCTGTTTTTAATACAGTTCCCGATTTAGCTAAAACAATAGCATAAGTTTGGATTTCATGTTCTTCAGCGATTTCTTGGCGAATATCTCCTAATAATTTTTCTGTATCTAAATCACCTGTACGCCGTTCAATCTCTTGGACAATTACTAAATGTTCTTCTCCTCCGTTTTCAATGGAAAAAGCTGCTCCATAATCTGAGCGAAAAACTGGATCAAGATGTTGCACTGTCCATTCAAGATCTTGGGGATAATGATTGGTTCCTCGAATGATAATTAAATCTTTCATCCGTCCCGTGATATAGAGTTCCCCCTCTTTAAGAAACCCTAAATCTCCGGTTCTTAAAAAAGGCCCTTCTTGAGTCTCTTTAATATAAGCCCCAAAGGTATTTTCTGTTTCTTCTTGTCGTTGCCAATAACCTTGGGCCATACTGGGGTCAGATACCCAAATTTCTCCTACTTCATCTGCAGCACAACGGGTTAAAGTATCAGGGTGAACAATGGCAACTTTTGTCTCACAAACCAACTGGCCACAACTCGCTAAAACCCGAATACCTTTCTCTTGTTCCGGGTCAGCATCCACAATTTTATCCTGTTCCAAAGCAGAAGCGTCTAAACAAGCAAAAACAGGATGACTCCCTTTGGGTTTAGTTGATACCAGTAAAGTATATTCTGCCAACCCGTAAGCAGGAGCAAAGGTTTCCCATTCAAACCCACAAGGAGAGAAGGTTTCCACAAAATTGGCCATTACTCTAGGATTAATGGGTTCGGCGGCATTTCCTGCTGCTTGCCAACTGCTTAAATTAAGTTGGGGGATCTCTTGGGGTTTAACCCGACGAATACAGAGATCATAGGCAAAGTTGGGAGCTTGGGAATGAGTAACTTTGTATTTAGTTATATTGCGTAGCCATTGAATGGGACGCTTGATAAAGGAAAAGGGAGACATGAGATAACAGGGTGTTCCGTTGTAGAGGGGAACCATCATGCCTTCTACTAAACCATAATCATGAAAATAGGGCATCCAAGTATGGGTAATGCTGTTTTCATCATAACCGCAGGCCCGTTGTAAATAGTGGGCATGGTGCATTAAATTAAAGTGAGAGAGCATTACGCCTTTGGGGGTAGAAGTTGAACCAGAGGTGTATTGTAGGTAAGCCAGTTCATCTTTGTCTACTTGGGGATCTTGCCAATGCTCAGCTAAGGAAAGATCAACCGTTGCGGTGTCGATCCAATTCATTTGATTAAATTCGGGAAATTCGTCTTTGACGTTTTCTACCAGGGATAAAATACCTTCTGTGGTGAGGGCAAATTTAGCATTGGCATCTTTGACAATAGCCCGTAAACGGGGTAAGGTGCGCTTGAGTCTTCCCGACTCTGGTGGGGGGACAGGAATGGCGATCACTCCTGCATATAAACACCCACAAAACGCGGCAATGACTTCTAACCCTTGGGGGTACAATAATAGGGCCCGTTCCCCTCTAGCTTCGTATTTTTGGAGTAAGGTGGCGATCGCTTTTGCTTGTCGATCTAATTCTCCGTAGGTAAGGGGAGGAGTTTCTGTTTTGCCGTCAATAAGGAAGGTATAACCGTGGCCGTCTGGGGTGTTGGTGGCCCGTAGACGTAATAATTCAATGAGGGTAGTTGGGGTGGTTAAGGATTTTTCTAAGCTTTGAGTCATGATTAGATAAGAGAAGAAAGGTGAGACTATGACAGGGATTAAAGTTTAAATATAACAAAACACTGTTTCAATTCTAAAGGAAATCTTCACATTGGCAAGATCACAAAACATTTAATCATTGCGTAGGGTGGGTTAGGTGGCGATCGGTTATGCCGCTAATTTGTTAATTAATTGTCCACCGTAACCCACCATCAAGGATACTTGAATTACCCTTAAGATTTGCTGTATAAACACCCGACATAATTTTCCTTTCTCTCCAACATAAAAACCAAAGATTTCCATGTCTTTAATATGAGATATATTAGACAAATAATAACCTTCCTTTGGGTTCCGGTATCGGTCTTCCTAATTCTTGTGCGGTTTCTATATCAAGACTTAGTAACCATGATCTCCCTAGAGTTTTTTCCCAAAAAAAGATAATTTATTATTCAAATTGGGAACCCTAACACTAGAGATAGAAGATAGGAAATGTCAGATTATGTTAAGAAAAACAACAAATCTTTTATTAACAACTTTATTAGCGATCGCCACCATAAACAGCATCGAGATTCCCAAAACTCAACTAACCTCATCAAATTTACTTAATTTTCAGTCAGAGGCCCAGGCCAGAAGTAGTGGGGGACGGAGTCGAGGAGGATCATTTAGTCGCAGTTCAAAAAGTTCCTCAAAATCTAGTTCTAGTAGCAGTTCAACCTCTCCCAAAAAAACCTCAAGAGTCCGAGTTTATTCTGATAACAATCCCACTTATTATCATAGTCGATCTCGCACTGGAAGCGGAACCCCCATGGGGGCCACCGGGACGACTATTTTTTTAGGAATTCTCTTTTTTGGGGTGTCAGGAATTATCATTTTTCTCATCCTAAAAAGTGTTTCAAATGCGAGTAATAATAAGTCTACAACAGAATCATCAAATCGAGAATTAGACAATGATATTTTTACTATTTCTCAGTTACAAGTCGCCTTATTAGCATCAGCAAAAGATGTCCAATTAGAGTTAACAGAACTGAGTTTAAGGGCGAATACTAGCACCGAAGAAGGGTTAAGAGAATTGTTACAAGAGTCCATTTTAGTCTTACTGAGACATTCTGAATATTGGAGTCATGGATTAGGCAGTTCTGAAAAAATCAAGCTTGATCAAGCTGAAGCAAAATTTGAAAGCTTATCCTTAGAACAACGCAGTAAATTAAGCCAAGAAACCTTAAGGAATGTTGGGGGAAATATCCAAGAAAAAACAGTTCTAGCTCCTGAAGATGAATCTGCCATGTATATTGTGGTAACATTATTAGTAGGAACGGCCCATGATCGTCCCCTATTTAAAGATATTCAAACCACAGAAGCATTAGAAACAGCCTTAAAAACTTTAGCAGCAATGCCCCCTGATTATTTACTAAAATTAGAATTATTGTGGAGTCCGCAAGCAGAAAATGATAGCTTAACCTATGATGAATTTATTACTGAATACACCCAAATGGTACAATTAGTTTAAATGATAACTTACTCCCTTTTCAGTCGATTTCAAGGTAGTTTATTTGGTAATCTCATTGGCGAAACCTTAATTAATCGAGAAAGATCTCAATTTTGGTGGCGTATTATGAGTAAAAAAGTTATGATAAAATTAATTGAAAAGGGAGAAATAATGTCAGAGGACTGGGTTGTGATCTCTCCCGAAAAACCCAGTTTAAGCTCTGGGGAATTAATCTTAGGAATATTGCCCTTGAGTCTTCTCTTTTATGATACTCCTTACCAATTCCAGCAACAATTAAATCCCTTAATCAACCTTTGGGATATTCCGTCAGAAACTGTCAAAGAAATTGTATTTTTCAACGACTTATTAGGAAAAATTTTAAATGAAAAACTTGCTAAAAATACCCCAGTAAACCTGTTAGAAATTACGGACAAAGTTCCCCTATCCTGGGAAAGTTCATTACAAAAAATCCAAGAATTTTTAGATAAAGGAACCCCTTTAACAGAAGTAAATCGGTATTTTCGACAACAAACGTCTCCAGAAAAGACAGTAATTCCCTTATCCTTATATTGCTTTAATCGCACCCCTAATAATTTTCGCCTGAGTGTTTTACAAGCAGTACAAACCGGGTGTCTCCTAATTAGTACCTTAACGGGAACCCTGTCAGGAGCCTATAATAGTGTTTTAGGCATTCCCGTTCCTTGGCGTTTAGCTCAACAAATTGACCCAGATCCCCCCTTATCCTATCAACAAATCTTTACATTATGGGAGCGATGGGCGGGTGTTGACAAGGTAGCACAGGGAGAGACAATCGGGGACAAGACGGCAGTAAGTTCGCCTGGGGTGATGCAGCAGAGGCCCCCATTGATGCTAATTTCGCAAAAAGAATATTTACAACCTACCCCCATAGAAGGAGAGAACGATTAAAGTAATAGAGAAGTCAATAATTAAGCTGAGGTTATTCTCCGACCATGAACCACCCTTAAAGGTATATCCTAGTTTAATTTAGTAGCTAATGAAGCTCATGACCAATCCGCGCTGACGTTTTTACACGACCTCACACAAGATGAAAACGCTCCAATTCTTAACGCAACACTTAGAGAAACTACGACAACAGTACCAAAACAGTCGTGGTTTATTCTCAAGGGAGGGGAAGACAACAGACCCCAAAAAAACAGCCACATCTCTCCCATCGTCGAATTGGCTCGGAAAACTGCACAAGTCTCAGTCTATCAGAAACATTCACCCACCCGTAATGTGGGGGTTAGCTGTGATATCTTTGACCAGTGTGATCGGTTATCGCTTCTATAACCAGCCTCAGCTATCGGTGGGAACGGTTTCCCCAGTTAGGATTATTGCACCGAAGAATGGTACTTTTGAAGATTCCCAAACCACTGAAGAAAAACGCAAAGAAGTCCGCACAGGGGTCGTTCCCGTCTTACAACGGGATGTACAATTAACCACCCAACTCAAATTAAACTTGTCAGAAACCATGGGGGAGATTGACCAATTACGGCAACAAACCGCCCCTTTTCCCTTCATTAACCCTAAAATCATTCCCCTCTCGACCCAACAATATTTACGCACGGCGACGGAAAAAGACTGGCAAACTGTCGTCACACGATTAACCACAGGGAACAAAGCCACCTCATTATCTCAAAAAACCCAAGAGTTACAACCTCCCTTAACAACGGCGATCGCCCAATTAGATAATTATGGTCAAACCACCTCAACTGCCACCCTCAAAGGGCTTCTAGAAACGATTAAACAGTCTCGTCAACGCTATGCTAAGGCCACCTCAGAAAAGGCTAGTTTAAAGCTTTCTCCCCTGAGTTCCGAACTCATCAGACTCTTTTTAAACCTCGATGATCAGACTTGGAATAAAACCCAAAAAACTCTAATAACCACCTTACAGAAAATTTTAACCCAAGGAATTCCCCCAGGAATGCCGGATTATTTGCTAACAGATATCATTACTATTCAATTAGACAGTTCCCTGTCCTCTTCGGCCCAGCAAGGGGCCACGGGACTGTTGATGAAAATTCTACAAAATCAGCATAATTTAACGGTAGATAAAGAAGAAACGAAGCGACGGGCAGAACAAGCGGCCCAAGCCGTTGAACCCGTAATTGTCGAAGTTAAGGCCGGCGATGTGATCGTTGAAGCGGGAGAAAACATTACCCAAGAAGAATTTGTCCTTCTTGATAGTTTCAAGCTTAGTCGTCGGGGCATTAATTGGTTTGGGTTGGGGGTGTCTGCCGTTTTGGTGGCCGGGACAGTTACCGCTTTTTGTGTCATCAGTTATCGTCTTCACCGTCCCATGCGTCGGCGAGATCATCTTTTGTTGTGTTTGTTGAGTTTGAGTACACCGCTACTGGGAATTTTTAATTTAGGCTATACTAATCTACCCGCCGTAGGGTTACTCACCAGCAGCTTTTATGGCCCCACCTTGGCTATTACTCAAGTTGTTCTGTTAAGTGGTTTATCGACCTTTGCTGCAACCACTATTAATTGGAGTTATGTCTTAGCGGGAACAGCTGGGGGACTCTTGGCCGCTTTGATGGCAGGGCGACTGCGTTCACGGGATGAATTAGCCCGTTTAGGGGGTGCAATTGGTCTTTTACAAGGTAGTGTTTACTTTTTAGGTTATTTAATTGCGGCACCAGTGGCGGGAACTATCTGGTCGGCCATTTTGCCGGGGGCAATTCTTTATGGGTTATCGGGCATGGCCTGGAGTGTGATGGCCTTGGGAATTTCCCCTTATTTAGAACGGATTTTTGATTTAGTTACCCCTATTCGTTTGGTAGAACTGGCTAACCCTAATTGTGCGCTGTTGAAACGCTTGGCAATGGAAACCCCTGGAACTTTTCAACATACCTTATTTGTGGCTTGTTTGGCGGAAGCAGCAGCCCGTGAATTACACTGTAATGTGGAATTGGTCAGGGCGGGGACTTTATATCATGATATTGGCAAAATGCACGATCCCCTAGGATTTATTGAAAATCAAATGGGTGCGCCTAATAAACATGATGAAATGAATGATCCTTGGGCCAGTATCGAGATTATTAAAAAGCACGTTTCTGAAGGGTTAGTTATGGCGGATAAGTATGGACTGCCTCGCGTTATTCGTGATTTTATTCCTGAACATCAAGGGACTTTGCTGATTTCCTATTTTTATTATCAGGCAAAACAAGAGGCGGAAAGAAATGGAACGGAACCCATTTCTGAAGCAGATTTTCGTTATGCTGGCCCTGTTCCTCAGTCACGGGAAACGGGTATTCTTATGTTGGCTGATGGCTGTGAAGCGGCATTAAGGTCTTTAAAAGAAGCGACTCCAGAAACGGCATTGGCGATGATTCATAAGATTTTTAAGGCCCGTTGGCGGGATAATCAATTAACAGATTGTGGTATTAAATATGAGGAGTTACCAATAATTGCTGAGGTTTTTGTTAAGGTATGGCAGCAATTTCACCATCAACGCATTGTTTATCCTAAAGGTGCTTTGGAACATCAAAGCACCAGTAAATCTAATTAAAATGTTATGATCTTTATTGTCAGCTTATCTACCCTGTAGGAGCAATTCATGAATTGCTTCTACATCAATGTCCTCATGAAACCGAATTGGGTATTAGATCAGATTATATTTGCTTTTGGTTGTTAATCTATGTTGTTAAAAATCTCACTGATTATTCGTTATAGTATTCTTGGCTTGTTGATTACTTTCTTAACTGCTTGTACTGGCATTAATGGCTTAGAAAATCGTTTATCTCCTAACCCTGGATTACAAAAAAATTCTCAACAAACTGAACTATCTCAAGCAAAACTGCCTGAAAATTTTCCTACTATTATTCCCCAAGATCCGAATTCAACTTTAAAAGAAGTTGCCGACAATAGCACTGAAGATAAAGGTTTAACTCGTTGGTCATCTCAGGAAGATATTAACACAATTGTTGGTTTTTATCAAGAGCAATTTAAGTCTAATTCTTGGGAAATTACCCAACCTTTTGATGCTAATAATAACATATTAGCAGCGCAGAAAGATGGATTAGATGTCAAACTTTCTTTTCTTGCTGCCAATGATGGAACGGTAGACTATTCTTTAGACTATCAACGATTAAATTCTACCATAACGGCAACCCCATCAGACAGTCAACCCCCTTCTAACCCTTCTAATACGGGTGAAATTGTTAATTTTGAAAATATTCCTGATGCCTTAAGTTCCTATGTACAAGAGGTGGCTAATTTGGGGGTTTTAAGTCTTGATAAAACAGGGAATAAAACTTTAAATGCAACGGCAATTATTAATCGTCGAACCTATGCCAGATGGTTACTTGAAGCTTATAATAAATTCTATGAAAATACACCAGCAAAACAACTTCGTTTAGGGGTTAAAACCTCTCAACCTGCTTTCTCTGATGTTGGGGTTAATGATCCTGATTTTCCCATTATTCAAGGGTTAGCTGAAGCAGGGATCATTCCCTCTCGTTTAACCTCCGATAGTAGTGCTTCTTTGTTTCGTCCTAATGCACCTTTAACGAGAGAAGATTTAATTACTTGGAAGGTTCCTTTAGACATGGGTAAAGGTTTACCGAAAGCATCTCTTGATAATATCAAAGAAACTTGGGGTTTCCAAGATACGGCAAAAATTGATGTTAAAGCAATACAAGCTTTATATGGAGATTTTCAAAATAGTGAACAGTCTAATGTGCGTCGTGTCTTTGGTTATACTACCCTTTTTCAACCCAAAAAACCTGTTACTTTAGGAGAAGCTGCGGCTACTTTATGGTATTTTGGTTATCAAGGAGATGGACTTTCTGCTAAGGATATTTTACAGAAATAGTAGACAATTGTAAGAGTTTGGTTATAACTAATTTCTATGATATTATTATGGTTGATAAACGAGAATCTTTTATTCCCTATCGTCGCACAGATTTGATTAATTTATGTCTGGAAGATGGAAAACTTCGGGATGAGGATATTAAGATATTTAGAGAGTTTTGTGAGATTTTATCTGCTTTCTTTCATTTTCGGTTTCATCAAACCTTAGAAAGCATTAAAGATAATTATGTTGTATTTAATCCTAATACGGATATTCAACCCTTAAATAGTCCTAGTCTTCGAGATCATGAAGCTATGAAAATTCAGGTTATTGCGGGTTTTAATTATATTTTAGAAAGAGCTAATTATCAACAGTTACCCAATAGAATTATCCAACAGTCATTAGACAAAAAATCTTTAATCAATCTCAAAACAGAGATTGATTTTGATGATTTTGAACAGTTTTTTTGTTACTATCGTGGAGACATTGATGAAACAATTACACAGAAAAAATTTGGTTTTTTTGAACGAGAAAAAATTGTTGATATTTTGGAGAGAGTCGTTTTATTAATTCACTTTAAAGGAGAGGGTTACTTTCAAGCAAAAGCTAAGAAAAATAAGCAAGAAAAAGAGTTAAATTTTATTCCAGGAAAAATGTATCTTTATTTCTATAAAAATATACCAAAACTTGATATTGAGTTACTATTTCCTAATATTAGAACTAGCATGACTTGGAAAGATAGGTTGTTATTTGGTGTACCAGCAATTGGAGCAGCAGTTCCCCTTATTTTGAAAGCAGTTCCTAATATTTTAATCATTATTGTTGCTATTTCTATTTTAATTAATGCTCCTTCAATAGTTGAATTTATTAAGGTTGAAAAAGAAAAAGTTCGTGATATTATGCCTATTTTAGTGGCAACTTTATCCTTAACTATTACATTGGGAGGATTTGCTTTTAGACAGTATAATCAATATAAAAGTAAACAAATTAAGTTTCAAAAAGAAGTTAGTGATACTTTGTTTTTTAAGAATTTAGCCAATAATGCTAGTGTTTTTCAAGCTTTAGCTGATATTGCAGAAGAAGAAGAATGTAAGGAAATTATTTTAGTTTATTATCATTTATTAACCAGTCAAGAAAAATTCACTCCTGAACAACTTGATCGGAAAATTGAACAATGGATGACGGAAAAGTTAGGAATTGATCTTAATTTTGATATTCATGGGCCATTGAATAATTTACAGCATATTCACGGTAAAATTGTTACAGGAAAAAGTGATGAAAATGAGCAAATAGATGTTCCGATTTTATCCTATGATGAGCAAGGAAATATTTTAGTTTTGCCATTAAAAAAAGCGAGAATGGTGATTGATTATGTTTGGGATAATGCGTTTCAATATAATGGGTGTTAATTAAACAGTAAGCAATGGTTTTATAATAACTGTTCTAAGGATTGATTTTCTAACCATTTGCCTATATACATATAATTGATGATTATGAAGTATCGTAAAATTACTGAATAATTACAGCTAATGCAAAATCTTCTTTATTATTTAAAAATAAAGAAGATTTTGTTACACTTCTAAGCTAATAATTATACTAAAATTGATTATAGAGATAATTGACCCTGATTGAAAACAATGTTAAACAATTCTACAATTATCAGTGTATCCGCTGAAATTATGAGTGGGACTCCCGTTTTTGCAGGTACGAGAGTCTCAGTACAAACTTTATTAGATTATTTAAAAGCAGGAGAATCCATTGATGATTTTTTAGATGGTTTTCCCACTGTCACCAAAGAACAAGTAATTACCTTACTTGAAGAAGTTGAATTTTAACCTTTAACTTTTAACTTATTACTTTTAACTTCCCCTAACACAGACTAGCAATTTTCAACTAATTCCCCTAAACTGTGATATTTGAAACGCACCCTCATCAAAAACCAGTAAAATAACATGACCAATAACCCCATCAAACCCTTTTATTTCGATATTACAGAGGAAGAAATTGACTTTTTCGCCGAGGAGTCCAAAAAGATTCTTAAGTCCGGTAGACTCATTTTAGGGGAGAATACGGCAGAATTTGAAAAAGCCTTTGCTGAGTATGTTGGCACAAAACACGCGATCGCCGTTAATACGGGTTCATCCGGCCTCGAAATCATTTTACGTCTTAAGAAAGCAGAAAAAACAACGGTTCTAGTGCCGACAAACACTAATTTTGCTACTGTGGCCGCCGTTTTGAGGGTAGGGGGACAGGTTCAATACTTAGACATGGATGAAACCACCTTTGCACCCTCTTTAGACATGGTAAAAGAAGCGGTCAAAAAAGGGGCAACCCCCGCCATTTCTGGGGTGTTATGGGTGCATATTGGCGGTGTCATTTCCCCTGAGTTTCCCCAAATTGTAGAGTATTGTCACGAAAACGGCTTATTTGTCCTAGAAGATACGGCCCATGCTCACGGAAGTCAAATTAAGGGGGTACAGGCCGGAAATTTAGGAGATGGGGCCGCTTTTTCCTTCTTTCCCACCAAAATTATGACCACCTTTGAAGGAGGAATGATCACCCTAAACGACGATGAAGAAGACTATATCGCGCGATCGCTGAGAAACCAAGGAAAGCGAGGAATGGACTTTGGGGGGTTACATACGGACTTTGGTAATAGTACCCGTATGACGGAAATTCATGCGGTTTTAGGACGTATTCAGTTAGTTAAGTTACCAGAGATGATCAAGCGACGACAAAAGTGTTATGAGTTAATTACAGCACCCTTGAGAGAAGCAGGGATTAAGTTTGTTTCCACAGATCACATGGACAGTGCCAGTCAATATAAATTAATGGTACTGCTACCGGAAGGAAAAACCATCCCAGAGGTTAAAAACGCTTTAGCAGCAGAGGACATCTTTTTAGGGGGAACAGTTTACGAAATTCCCTGTCATTTACAACCCGTATTTAAGGATATGTGTCCCGAACAAAGTTTGCCCCGCGCTGAATATTGGTGTCCGAATCATATTTGTCCTCCGTTGACATCAGGAATGACAGAAGAAGAGGCCAAAACCGTCGGAGACGCATTAGTTAGACATTTAACCTAAGATCAAGTAGAGACGTTGTATACAGCGTCTCTACAGGGTTATGAGGGATATCAGTAGGGAAAATCTTGAACAACCAATAACCTATAAACTTCCGTAAACCTGTTCAGTGATTGTCCCTAATTATTGAGTAAACTAGGACATGAATATTTTCGTGAGCTTTTTGGGAACCCTAACAGTAGAAGCTCAATGTTGTTTCCTAGCCTAGTTGAACCGTGATGAGCCTCTGTTAGCTAAATTATCGCTTGCATTGCACCTAATTATTATTGAATCCAATCACAACACTTAACTATGACCGAAATTGTTTCTATCCACTCCTATCGCGGTGGTACAGGAAAATCCAACATGACAGCTAACCTAGCAACCACCATGGCTATGTTAGGTAAGCGTGTTGGTATTGTCGATACAGACATTCAATCTCCAGGTATTCACATTCTTTTTCGCCTCGATGAAACAAAAATTCATAGAACTCTCAATGATTATCTTTGGGATGACTGTGAAGCTGAACAAATCGCTTACGATGTAAGTTATGTTCTGACCGATCCCAACACACAAGTTAATAACCCCAATGGCAAAATTTTCCTGATTCCTTCCAGCATGAAAAGTGAAGATATTGCCACAATTCTTAGTGAAGGATACGATGTAGAACTTCTACAAAGAGGGTTTTATGAAGTCAGCGAGGTCTTTGATTTAGATTATCTTTTTGTCGATACTCATCCCGGATTAAACGAAGAAACTTTGCTGGCTATTGGACTTTCTAGCACCCTGGTTATTATTTTACGTCCTGACCAACAAGACTATTTAGGAACGGCAGTTATTGTGGAAGTCGCCAGAGAATTAGAAGTTCCCAAAATGCTGCTGGTGGTTAATAAAGCATTGCCTGATTTTGACTTTGGTATTCTCAAAGATAAAGTCCATGAAACCTATCAATTACCAGTGGCGGGAATTCTTCCTTTATCTACAGAAATGCTGCGTTTAGGTAGTCAAGGACTGTTTTGTTTACATCATCCTGACCACCCTTTAACTAAGGAAGTACAACGAATTGTCTCCCATATTCAAGGCTAAATTTAGAGGATATTATTATGACTAAATCCTCCCAAGATGAGTCGTCTCGTTCCTCTGGGTTAACCTTTCGTGATTTCCAAAAACTGCCTGAACCACAACAACATCTAATTAACTGGATTCGTCGTCAAAATCAAGCTAGTTTACTCGATGTTGCCATTCATCTTTGTCAAGATGAAGAAACCGCGTTGAAATTTCTAGAACCTTTAGTTAAAAAAGGTTTTTTAGAAGAAACTATCGAAGAAGATGAACGGTATTATCGAGTAACTTATCCCCCAAAACGAGGCCAATCTTTGTTTAAAAAACTGGCTGATAAAAAGAAAGCCTCAAAAGAGTCTCAAGAAGAATCTCAAACTGACACAATTGATTAATTATTGTTCATTTTACCCTGTTGAAATCCCATGTTAGCTACCATTCCTGAAAAGTTTATGCACAGGGTCAGATGGTTTCTGGCCTGCGGTTGGCTGATTCTGATTTTTTCTCTCTTTTATGACCCAATTTCTCCTTTATTAACTAATAGTAATACCCATTGGAGTCCTTTTAAAATTAATCCTGATGCTTGCATTCGGGTTCAAGGGGTTTGTTTAGAACAGCAACCCTACTATTTAGGTGCGTCTTTATTTTGGGGCTTAATTGTTCCTAGTGGCGTGTTTATGTTATTAGTTTTTGGTCATGAATTTTGGCGGAGAATTTGTCCTTTGGGGTTCATGTCTCAACTGTTTCGTGCTTTGGGAAAACAACGACAACGGAAAAGAGTTGATCCCAACACAGGACAAACTCATTATGAATTAGTGAAAATCAAGGCTGATTCTTGGTTAGGAAAAAATAGCTTAAAACTACAATTTGCTTTGTTATATGTTGGTGTTTGTGGCCGTCTTTTATTCTATGATTCTAACCGCACTATTTTAGGGGGTTTCTTACTATTTACTATTGCTTCTGCTATTCTTATTGGTTATCTTTATGGGGGAAAAACTTGGTGTCAATATTTCTGTCCTATGGCCCCTGTACAAGAGTTTTATGGGGAACCCAGAGGACTTCTTAATAGTGTGGCCCATGAAGGAAAAACAACCGCAATTACTCAATCTATGTGTCGTCGTCAAAACCCTGATGGAACAGAAACCAGTGCTTGTGTTGCTTGTAATAGTCCTTGTATTGATATTGATGCTGAACGTTCCTATTGGGATGCTATCAAAAAGCCTGATTATAAGTTTCTTTATTACAGTTATGCGGGTTTAGCAGTGGGTTTTTTCCTTTATTATTATCTTTATTCAGGTAGTTGGGCTTATTTATTATCTGGTGCTTGGACTCATCAAGAAAATCAATTAGAACTCTTGTTATCTCCAGGATTTTATATTTTTAATACCCCCATTCCTATTCCCAGATTAATTGCTGCACCCTTAACGGTTGGGTTATTTAGTGCTTTGGGATATTTTGTCGGCATCCAATTAGAAAAAATCTACAAAACCTATCAATTAAAAAATAATCCTATCCTAACGCCTCAACAGTTACAACACCAATTTTTTACCTTAACAACTTTTTTGGTGTTTAATTTCTTTTTTATTTTTGCGGGACGTTCTTATATTAGTAAGTTTCCCATTCAAGTACAATATTTGTTTAATATCTTATTAGTATTAACTAGCACTTTATGGCTATATCGTACTTGGGGAAGAAGTCTTGAACGTTATTCCCGTGAAAGTTTAGCCAGTCGTTTAAGACAACAGTTAACCCGCTTACAGGTTGATGTTTCTCGCTTCTTAGAAGGTCGTTCTATTGACTTATTAACCGCAGATGAAGTTTATGTGTTAGCGAAGATTTTACCGGGTTTTACTGGTGATAAACGTCTAGAAGCATACAAAGGCATTTTACGAGATTCTTTAGAAGAAGGTTATGTTAACACAGCAAGTAGTTTAGAAGTGCTGCAACAAATGCGCCAAGAATTAGGCATTAGTGAACAAGAACACTTAAATATCTTAACAGAATTAGGGGTCGAAGATCCCGATTTATTAGACCCAAATCAAAAGCGTTCCCGTGAAAATCAATTGCGTTTACAAACCTTCCGTCAACGCATTCGGGGAATGGTTGGTAGTAAACGAAGACGGGGAGCAAAAGGGTTAGGAAGGGAATTATTAAAGGTGGTAAAAAAGGAAAAAGCGATTGGTGATGTATTAGATAAAGAAGGAGGAACCGTTGAATCTTTATCACGAGAATATGGTATTACTTTAGAAGAAGAAAAACAAATTCTTGCTAATTTGGATGAAGAATCTCAACTCGAACGCCGCAGTCATATTCTCTTACATCAACTACAAGATTTACAAGATATTGAACTCGCATTGTTACATCCTCCTGCTACTTTAGCTATTCCTCATTTAAGGACTGGTTTAGAGATTTTACGGTCTACAGTTGCCCAAAAACAACGGGTTATTGCTAAGGGAGTTCTCAAGATTTTGGAACAATGGGACTCAGGAACGGAAGCCACTCGTCTTGTGTTAGCATTAGCAAGTTTAACACCAAATGTGTTACCAAGTTTATTAGAAGATCATGAACAAAAATGGTCAGAAAGATTGAGTGACACTCATTTATCTCGTCTACAACAACAGTTAAAACAAGAAGGGCCAAAACCAGCTAAATTGTCTGATAAAGTGATGGCAAGTTACTTAGAAACTTTGCTTGCAGAACCAGATTCTTTAACCAAAACAGTGAGTCTTTATTTATTAGCGAAACTGGATAATGAACGGGGAAAACAACAGGCCCGTCAACTGTTAGATTCTTATTTAATGTTGAATCCTTCCCTGAAAGAAACCGCACAGCAAATCTTAGCTAATGCCGATGAACAAGAAACCAAAGTTGTCACACCCTTAGAACGATTATTGTATCTTTCCAGTTGTGATTTATTGAAAGCATTGAAAGCAGAAAGCTTAATGGAATTATCCTATCAAGTTCCGATCAAAGAGTATCATAAATCTGATATAATTTGGGAACAAGGAGAAGTTTGCAAAGACTTATTGATGCTTTTAGATGGTCAAGTAGAGTCTCAACGTCTCCAGGAAGATGAGACGGTTTTTGTGGAAGAAATTGAACCAGTAACCCTTTTAAATGAGTTGGAAATTCTCGGTAATTTAGAAGCAATGGGAACTTGTATTGTGACTTCTCCTAAAGCGTTTTTCTTGGTAATTGAAGGAGCAATTTTTAATGAACTTCTTGCCCAAGATAAAGGATTTTCTCGTAAGGTAATTGAACAAGAAAGTCGTCGTTTACAACAGTTACAACAGTTAACCAATTCATAGTAAGATTATCAATTTAGCCATTCATCTAGGGAATTTAGAGAAAAATCAAACTAAAATCATGCCATAATTAATCTTTGATAATGAGGTTGGGGAATGGGATCACCAAATTCTTGTGCGGTTTCAATCCATAATTGAATTGCTGCCTGAATATTTTCTAAAGCAGATATTTGAGTATTTCCATGAGCAACACAACCGGGTAATTCAGGCACTTCAACAATAAATATCTGATCTTCTTCACTCCAATACATGAATAATTGATATTTATACATAAAAATTACTCTCCTAAGTGATATTTAACAATAATTTCTCTAATTTGACGAACCTGATAGGCTTTAGCTTTGTTAGTATCTTTTTGTAAATTCGGTTTTTCTTCAATGCCTTCTCGTCTAAAGATGTGGTGTCCTCCGCGAATTCTTTCCTCAAACCCCAAACGCTTTAACAACTGGCACAATTCATCGAAGGGTATGTTAGTATTAGCAGTCCCTTGCACAATTTTTTGTAATAACTTTTCATATTTACCCAAAACAACTGATTACCCAAATTATTAAACCATTTTACCATGAAAAGAGAGTTATACCTGAAATTTTAACGGCACGATAGAAGAAACTATTGAATTATCCGATGGTTATGGCAATTTTTTAGTGGCTTAGGACAACAGATTAAGTAAAATAATATTATATAAATAGTGTCTTATTGTAGGGGCAATTCATGAATTGCCCCTACGGTTAGCATCGCTGCGTAAGTCCTGTACAATGTAGATAATGTTAGTTTAATTTATCTTCTATGACAACTACCCAAAGTATCCCCAAACTTCTCAGTTTTGATGATTATATCAACGACTATCCCGATGATGGCAAACAATATCAATTAATTGAAGGAAAATTAGTCGAAATGATGCGCCCTATTGGAAAACATGAAGAAATTGGCGGCTTTATCTCTTTTGAGTTAGGCTTAGAAATCAGAAGGCTACAGTTACCCTATTTCATTCCTAATACTGCTGCTATTAAACCTAATCGGCCTAATACTGGCTATGTTCCTGATATTATTGTCTTGGATCGGGAAAAGTTAGTCAATGATACTTATTGGGAAAAAGCTTCTTCAATTTCTCTGGGAATATCAGCTAAATTAGTGATTGAAATTGTTAGTTCTAATTGGCGCGATGATTACCTAAAAAAGTTTGATGATTATGAAGAATTAGGGATTAAAGAATATTGGATTATTGATTATTTAGCTAAAGGTTCAGCCAGATATATTGGCAGCCCCAAAGAACCTACTATTTCAATTTATCAGTTAATTAATGGAGAATATCAAGTCAGTTTGTTTAAAAGAGAAGAAAATATTAGTTCTTTGATTTTTCCAGAATTATTGTTGACAGCAAAGCAAATTTTTCAAGCAGAAAGCCGTCTTTAATTATTGAGTAAGCGATATTATTTTGTCGAGATTCTTTGACCTAAAAATTAATTGATTTCTCAATGTCTGGGAATTGATGACACTTTTTGAACAGTTTCATAAGCATTTTAAACATCCCTTAACCCAGAATCGTGTCACAATATAAACAAAAATGGAAATATAATAACGGAGAGGAATATGGTTGCAACCCCGATCAAAACAGAAAAACGCCTAACCATACAAACTGCGGATATTGCTCAAGATACTACCACAATTCGCTCTCTCGACTGGGATAGAGATCGTTTTGATATCGAGTTTGGACTCCAAAACGGAACCACTTACAACTCTTATATTATTCGTGGGGATAAAATTGCTTTAGTAGACACTTCTCACGCTAAATTCCGTCAGCTATACTTAGAGACATTAACGGGATTAATCGACCCGAAAACCATTGATTATCTGGTCATCAGTCACACAGAACCAGATCACAGTGGTTTAGTCAAGGATATTTTAGCACTTGCGCCCCAAATTACCATTGTCGGGTCTAAGGTTGCTATCCAATTTTTAGAAGATTTTGTACACCAACCTTTTGAACGCATTTTAGTGAAAAGTGGGGAGTCTTTAGACTTAGGGAAAGGTCATGTTTTAGAATTTGTTAGTGCGCCTAATTTACATTGGCCTGACACCATTTTAACCTATGATAAAGGGACAGAAACCCTCTTTACTTGTGATGTCTTTGGAATGCACTATTGTTCCGATAGTCTCTATGATGAACATTTAGACGCGATCGCCCCAGACTATCACTTCTATTATGAATGTTTAATGGGGCCTAATGCTCGGTCTGTTCTCTCTGCAATGAAACGCATGGATAAGTTAGGAGAAATTACCACCGTTGCCAATGGACATGGCCCTCTATTGCGCTATAATGTTCATGAGTTAGTAGAACGCTATCGCACTTGGAGTGAGGAACAAAGCAAAGCCGAGAAAAGTGTGGCGGTGTTTTATGTTTCTGACTACGGATACAGCGATCGCCTTTCCCAAGCCATTGCTAAAGGTATAAATAAAGCAGGGGTTGCGGTGGAAATGGTGGATCTTAAATCTGCTGATCCCCAAGATGTGAATGAAATTGTTAGCCGTTCTGCGGGAATTGTGATCGGAATGCCTCCCTTAGAAGGCAGTCACAACAAGGAAACCACCAGTAATATAGGAACCATTATTGCTGCGGTGAAAGATAAGCAATATGTGGGTTTATTTGAGTCTTATGGGGGAAATGACGAACCAATTGACCCCTTATTAACCAAGTTTCGAGAAGCAGGTTTAGGTCAAGGGTTTAAGTCCATTCGTGTTAAGGATATCCCGACAGAAGGTATTTATCAACTCTGTGAAGAAGCAGGGACGGACTTAGGGCAAACCTTAACCCAAGATCGCAAAGTTAAACAACGCAAATCTTTAGATACGGACTTAGATAAGGCGATCGGTCGCATTAGTGGCGGCTTATATATTCTAACAGCAACCAAAGGAGAAATCAATGGGGCAATGTTAGCTTCTTGGGTGACACAAGCAAGTTTTGATCCTCCTGGGTTTACGGTTTCCGTGGCCAAAGATCGTGCGATAGAATCTTTAATGCAGGTGGGAGATAGCTTCCTTTTAAACATACTGGAAGAAGGGAAATATCAACCCTTAATGAAGCATTTTCTCAAACGGTTTCCCCCTGGTGCAGATCGTTTTGAAGGGATAAATATCCAAACTGCTAATAATGGATCACCAATTTTAGTGGATGCTTTAGCTTATTTAGAGTGTGAAGTGGTGAGTCGAATGGAGTGTAATGATCATTGGGTTGTGTATAGTAAAGTTACCAATGGACGAGTCTCAAACCCTGATGGTTTAACCGCAATTCATCACCGAAAAGTAGGAAATTACTATTAAACTTGTAGGGTGGGCATTGCCCACCTTTTTTTATTTAATTATCTGTTATTATAATTTTCATTTATATTCATTTTTTCACTATTCCAATCATCGGCAAAACTAGCAATATTTTCTTTTAGTATTTTAGTTTATTTTGGAGCAATTTCTTTATCTTGTAGATTGATATAACTTTTAGACGGCTTTGGGTATAAAGTACATAAAGGTGGCGATTCCTTGTGTGGTGATGGAAATTCTGGTTTTAACTCTTTAACACCTGCTATCGCTAGAATCATATAACCATAAAAACGACTTAAAAAAATCATATCATCTAGAGATTTTTCCATTTGTTCTTTTGAAAGATATCCTCCTTGAGTAAATAACCAATCTGGATGAGCATTACGATGACGAAGATCACGATAAATTTTAATAATTTTTCCGTCTTGCTTACAGAATGATTTCCAATCCCGTGATAAATAGTTATCTCTAAATCGTTTCAATGCACCTTCTATCTTCCATTGATCATTTGGTTGATAAGCGAAGAATAACTTCATTGTTTTCTTCTCGATAATTGACTAAAATGCCCTATAATACAAATTATCATTAAGCCAATGTTCAAATGAATTCCCAATGAAACATTATTTAGTTTATAGTCAACTTTCACAAAAACCTGACTCTGCACATGAACATCTTGATGTAATGTGTGCCAATTCTGTCGCTAATCTTGGCTATCCTTCCATTTTAGCTTATCCAGAGAAACAAACATCAGGATTTAATTTATTCCCTTTACTATCTCCCTTTAAACCCCAAAAACCTGCTCAAAGCTTGGTAGAATTTTATGATGTTCAAGATAAATTAAAGGTTTTACCCTTATCTATTCCTCAAATAATTGATAAAGGAATTAATCGTCTAAATCTTAGTACCTTAGTCTGTAAATATTATTTGCCGATTCATCTAAAAAATAATATTCAGGCAGTTCATACAAGAGATTGGAATTTTGCTAAAGCTGCTGTTAAAAATCAAATTCCTACTATTTTTGAACGTCATTACTTTGCAGAAACACCCTTTGAGCAAGACATTGTTAATAACCCTTATTTTAGAGTAATTATTACTCAATCAGAATTAACCAGACAAAGCATAATTGAAGCAGGAATGCCACCAGATAAAGCCATTTGGTTACATAATGGGTTTAACCAATCCTTTCTACAAAGATACCCAGAAGATGCTCAAAAATGGCGCAATGAACTATTGAAAGATAATCGTAAACATTTAGTGATTTATTCCGGTGCATTATATCCTTTCAAGGGAGTTGATTTATTAATTGATGTTGCTAAAGAATTACCAAATATTCAATTTTGTGTTACAGGAGGAACAGAAGAACAAGTTAAGCATTATCGACAATTATCCCAAGATGAACAAGTTAATAATATCAATTTTTTAGGTTGGATTGTACCGCGATCGCGTCTTGTTAGTTTATTCCAAGCTGCGGATATTTTAGCACATCCTCACCTCTCAGGAAAGTCAGCAAATTTCACTAATCCTGTCAAATTTTTCCAATATTTAGCATCAGGAACCCCCCTTGTTTCTACAGAAATTCCTCCCTTAATGTACTTTAAAAATACTGTTCCTGTTGGGGTTTGGTGCGAACCCGATAACCCGATTCTTTTTGCCGAGTCAATTGAAAAAGCATTAGAAATGTATCCTAGAAAAATAAGAGGTTATCAGGAAAATATCGAGTATGGGAAAGAATTTTCTTGGGAAAAACGAGCCAAAAAAATATTAGAATATGTTCCTGAAATGACTAATTAATTATCTCACAAATGACTATTCTTAGTATAACCAAGTTGCATGGGTAAATCATTATCCTTACTTTATAGCTTTGATACGATTGATCTTTTTAGCAATTCCATATTTAGCATACACAACCTGACTTAACCAGTCCATAAATAGAGGTTGACTTAGAGGATAATTTTGAGAAATCAGCCAATCTTTAGCTGTAGTTTCTAAATATGCGACTTGTAGAGGTGTCAGGGTATTAACCCATTTATTAAGTTTACCAGAATCAATATGATTAGCATGAAGTAAACTCTTCGGATCATAAAACTTAGAATCATTGACTTGATTATTTTTCCAGCTACTAATTCTACTTTTTTGGCGTTCAATACTGTATTCATCGGCAATCACTTGCGCCTCTTGTTGGGAAAGATTAATATTAAGATGGTCTGCGATTCTTAAAGCTTCTTGAGTTAAATCATTAACCATGATTTCGTAGCGAGAAATCAACAAATGATCGAGATTAGTCCAATGATAAAAATCACGAATACATTCTTCAATTTCTCTTGTATGAAACATCAGTTTTTCAAAGGTCGCTTTTCGCATTTTCATCAAAGAAGCAGTAACATCTCGAATATCACGATAAGTATAAATTCCTTTTGCTTGTCCTTGTGTGATCGCAGTTTCTACTCCCTTGAGATGACGAAATTGATGAACTTTCAACACCTGCATTTGATCATCTGATTGTGTTTGCAGAAGTTGCTGACAGTCACCATCACGAATTTCTCCTAATCCGGTTCCTTTGTTAGTTTTCTCTAGAATTGCTAAAGTAAGTTGATACTGTAGAGTTGATCCTGATCGCATCATGCCACAACAGATAATAAGCATTAATTTGTTGAATCCTATATCTAAACAGTTGACTGTCTGGAAAATCTATCAGGAATTGACTAATTTGTCAAGGAATATTGATGATAACACCTAAAAAATTGGATATAAATAACTTAGGTAAACTGAAAATGATAGATATCAAACCAGAAAAGCCATCTCAAAAATCTTTCGATAAACCATCAGAAAATTATCAATTGATTGAGGAGTTACAAAAGCGATTAATTTCTGCTTCTCCAGAAGAAATTGAAACTTGCCTGCAAATTTATCGAGAAATTATACAACAAAATGAGTTAATCAAATTCAATCAACATCAACGAACAATAGAAAACTTTCAAATCATTCGTCAAACATCTCTATGGGGAATTATTATCAGTATTGGTGTCGCCTTAATTATTAGTCGATTAACAGTCCCAGGATTAATTTTAATTGGGGTTGTTTTTTATGATTTTGTTTTTGATTATCAGAAATTTAGAAAATAATTCAACAGAGAGAAGTATTGAGTGGGTTATGGGATATAACCCACCAATAATGATTAAGAATTAAGTGTTTTAAAATTCATCATCTCCTCCTTGATAACTGCCCACTAAATTCGCATCAGTATCCCGTTTTGAGCCTAATAGATCCAAACGATCAACCCGAATTACAGGACTCGAACGATTTGTCCCTGTATTCCGATCTGTCCAAGTTTCAATTTCTAATGAACCTTGAATACCAATTAAGCTACCTTTTTTAACATAATTAGCGGCAATTTCTGCGGTTTTCCCCCAGATTTTCAAATTAAACCAATCCGGTTCATCACTTTTACTAGAACGACGATTAACGGCCAAAGTCAAAGTACACAAAACCGTTCCCGATTCAAAATATCTGACTTCTGGATCTCTACCCGCACGACCGACTAAATTAACAACATTTACGCCCATAAAATTTATGCTCAAATTTATTTGGTACTAACGTATTTTATCAGTTAGCAGTTGTCAGTGATCAATGACCAGACAGGAAATTTATCTTTGTTAATTTTGCAAGATTCCTTTTCCCACCTCTCCACAACGGGAACAAATCCCCCCGAACCCTTGTCAAACGTGACATCACTGATAACTTCTACTTACCATTGGCAAATTTCTAGTATAAATTGATTAATACAGCTAGACTTACTAAAAGAAACGTAATAAAATCCGTTCGACCCCTTGTGGGTCATTGAGCCATAGTAGTCTTTTATATTAAGGGGCGTAAGCAAACGTGGGTATTTTTAGTCGTTTTTCCTTATCGCGGGACATGGGCATAGATTTAGGCACTGCTAACACCCTTGTCTATGTTTCTGGCAAAGGTATTGTCCTCGAAGAACCGTCTGTCGTCGCCATTGATAAAGATCGCAAAATTCCCCTGGCCGTGGGGGAAGAAGCCAAAAAAATGTTAGGACGTACCCCTGGTAATGTAGTGGCCTTGCGTCCATTGCGGGATGGGGTAATTGCGGACTTTTTGAGTGCCATGATCATGCTCAAAGAGTTTATTCGTCGGGCCCATGAAGGTAGTCCCCTGGGCAACCCTCGAATGGTGATTGGCATTCCTAGCGGTATTACAGAAGTGGAAAGACGGGCCGTCATTGATGCGGCCAGAGAAGCAGGGGCCAGAGATGTGGGTTTAATCGAAGAACCCATCGCCGCTGCTTTAGGGGCCGGTTTACCAGTAACAGAAGCCACCGGAAACATGATTGTTGACATCGGTGGGGGAACCACAGAAGTAGCAGTTTTAAGCTTACAAGGACGGGTATTAAGTGAGTCTGTCAGGGTTGCAGGGGATGAATTAACCGAGTCCATCATCCACTACCTGAAAAAAGTCCACAACATGGTCATTGGGGAACGAACTGCTGAAGAAATCAAAATTCGTCTAGCCTCTGCTTATCCTATGCGTCATGAAGAAGAACCGACCATGGAAGTGCGCGGTTTACATCTGATGTCAGGGTTGCCCCGTACCGTCACCATTAAAGGGGAAGAAATCCGCGAAAGTATGGCTGAACCCTTAGCTGTCATTGTCGATGCCATTAAACGGACGTTAGAGCGTACCCCTCCCGAATTAGCGGCGGATATCATTGATCGCGGCATCATGTTAGCGGGTGGTGGGGCCTTATTACGGGGACTCGATACCTTACTCAGTCATGAAACCGGAATTGTCACCCATATCGCTGAAGATCCCTTGCGTTGCGTCGTCAAAGGGACTGGAGAAGTGCTGAAAAACCCCACGGTTTTAGATCGGGTTCTCAGCGAAAGCTCTCGCATGATGTAAACAGGACTCAAGAGAAAGGCACAAAATGCTGATAGTGCGTCGTTGGTATGCTCGGTATGGCTCTAAACTAATATGGGCAGGGGTCGCTTTAGGAATGGGTTGGTTTCTCCGCCAAACCCAAGGGGCCGCTATCCTGGAAATGTATTATTGGGTGACTCGTCCTTTACAGTCCGAGTCTCCTGAAGTCGTACAAGAGCGACTAACCAACGCACGAACCCTGGAATTAGAACAACGTTTAGTAGAGTTAGAGCGACAAAACCAACAATTACAAAAACTCCTTGGTTATTTTGAAGCTCAAAAACAAAACGTGATTGCGGCCCCTATCATTGGCCGCAGCGCGGATGATTGGTGGAAACAGGTAATTCTGGGCCGCGGCAGTCAAGACGGTATCGAAGTGGGTTATGTGGTAACGGGAATTGGCGGATTAATCGGTCGGGTTGTGGATGTTACGCCCCATACCAGTCGCGTTTTGCTGGTAAGTGACCCGACGAGTCATGTGGGGGCGCGGGTGAGTCGTACTGGTACTATGGGGGTGATTAAAGGGGATGGTTCCCGCATTGCGGTGATGCGCTTTTTTGAAAAAGTGCCTAAAGTTAGTCCTGGGGATACGATTACGACTTCTCCGGTTAGTCGTCTGTTTCCTGATGGTTTACCTATTGGACGGGTGCAGTCTGTTGACTTGGAGAAAGGCCCGGCCCCTGAAGCCAAAATTTTATTAACTTCCCCCATTAATGATTTAGAATGGGCGGTTATTCATCCGTTTAAAAGTAAGTAATAAGTAAAAAATCATTAGCTATGAACCATCAACTATTAACTATTAACTATTAACCCATGAACTGGCAACGGTATTCTTTACTGAATAATATTATTATTGGAAGTTCGGCTACCCTGTGTCTGCTACTATCTCTTACCCGTCTTCCTGGAATGGAATTGCTCGGTATTGGCACTAATTGGGTGTTAATTTGGGTGGTGGTGTGGAGTATGAAACGCAGCGTATTTCAGGGAATGATCGCCGGGTTAGTCATGGGATTAATTCAAGACGGACTCACGGGGGCTTATCCTACCCATATGTTGAGTTTAGTTATGGTAGGCGTTTTAACCGCTCGTCTTCAAAAACAAAAATATATTCAAGAAGATTTTATCTCCGTTGCTTTAATTGTATTTGGTATGGTAATTGTGGCTGAAACTCTTACTTCTCTCCAATATCTTATAAGATTTATGCGCCCTTTTATTGATATTTGGCGGGACTATCAACAATTAGTGTTATCGTCAGCGATTTTAAGCAGTTTATGGGCCCCAGTGGTCTATTATCCCCTTAATTCTTGGTGGGAGAAAGCTCCTTATAAAGCGAGTAGTCAAAAGTAGGTAACTGCAATTATAGGGTTTCTCGGACTCATGAGGTTTCCGCGTGAGCCTCAGCGTTCGACTGAGTTCTTCATTTAAAGTGCCTCAGACAAAACAAGATTACGGAATTGAGCAGAACTGCCTAAATTATTAGGGGTGTCATTATCATTAAAGAAAACAAGACGGTCATAATCACCTGTAAAATATTGACCAAGACTAATACTGTAATCTTTCCAACCATTAACAGCTTCAGCATCATTTAAACCTTGATAATCATTAAAAGCTTGATTACCAAAAGTTTGAGTTCCGTAAAGTTGAAATATGGTGTTAGTATTATTAAACAAATTATCATCATTCTCTAAACCAACCCCTTGTATTTCTCCTTCTTCTTCACTGCGGAATTGAAAACTTAGGCGGGTATTTTGAGTAATCTTGTAATTAGTTAAATTAAAGAATTTCCAAGCATTATTCTCAAGTTTTACTTCATTACCATTATCAGGATAAGTGACAACAGATTGGGTAGTATCTTGAGGTGCAGGGTTCCCATTATTAATGGAAGCATTGCCATAGGTTTCTAGGGTTTTGCTAGTATTAGTTCCCTGAAGATTGAGAGTCAGTTGATTACTAACAGGTGGGGGGGTATTTTCTTCTAAGATAATATTACGGAACTGACTAGAACTACCTAAATTATTAGGAGTATCATTATCATTCATGAAAATTAAACGGTTATAATTACCCGTAAAGAAGTCTCCCACGTTAATTGTATAAGTTTTCCAACCATCAACAGTATTGTAATTATTAAAGGCTTGATTTCCGAAGCTTTGTGTACCGAAAAGTTGAAAAATAGTATTAGTATTGTCAAAAAGATTGTCGTTATTATCAAAGCCTAATCCTTGTATTTCTCCTTCACTATCACTACGGAATTGAAAGGTTAAAGCTGTATTTGCAGTAATGTTATAATTAGTTAAATCAAAGTATTTCCAAGCATTATTCTCAAGTTTTACTTCATTACCATTATCAGGATAAGTGACAACAGATTGGGTAGTATCTTGAGGTAAAGAGTTCCCATTATTAATGGAAGCATTGCCATAGGTTTCTAGGGTTTTGCTAGTATTAGTTCCCTGAAGATTGAGAGTCAGTTGATTACTAACAGGTGGGGGGGTATTTTCTTCTAAGATAATATTACGGAACTGACTAGAACTACCTAAATTATTAGGAGTATCATTATCATTCATGAAAATTAAACGGTTATAATTACCCGTAAAGAAGTCTCCCACGTTAATTGTATAAGTTTTCCAACCATCAACAGTATTGTAATTATTAAAGGCTTGATTTCCGAAGCTTTGTGTACCGAAAAGTTGAAAAATAGTATTAGTATTGTCAAAAAGATTGTCGTTATTATCAAAGCCTAATCCTTGTATTTCTCCTTCACTATCACTACGGAATTGAAAGGTTAAAGCTGTATTAGCGGTAATATTGTAATTAGTTAAATCAAAGTATTTCCAAGCATTATTCTCAAGTTTTACTTGATTATTATTGTCCAGATATGTAACAGCAGCTTGGGGGGTATCTTGAGGAACAGATTTCCCATTCAAAACAGAAGCATTACCATAGGTTTCTAGGGTATTACTAATTTCTGTTCCATTAACAGTAAGCATCAAACCTTGAACATTAACCGTAAAAGTATTATCAATAAATTGATCGTTAGCTGTTCCTCGAATGGTTATTTCTGCTGTTCCTGATTGATTAACTTGATAATCAAGAGTTAGCTGATTATTATTAATAGTTGCTATTACTAACTCTGGATTGCTGTTAATTAAAATACTCTTATTAATGACATCCCCATCAACATCACTAAACACATTTGTTAAGTCAATGATTGTATTAGCTGCATCTTCATTAACAGTAACAGGTGCAATCGGATTTTGAACTACAGGTAAATCATCTACAGGGTTTACAGTAACGGTGAAGATATTATCAACAAATTGACCATTAGATGTCCCTCTTACTGTAATATTAGCCGTTCCTGATTTATCATCTAGATAATCAAGGGTTAATTGATTATTGTTAACCGTAGCTGTCACTAACCCTGTATTACTATTAGCAGATACACTCTTAATAATGACATCCCCATCAACATCACTAAACACATTAGTTAAGTCAATGATGCTATTAGTTGCATCTTCATCCACACTAATGTTATTAAGAGGATTAGCAACCATAGGAGGATTATCAGGAGGGGCATCATAAACTAAAGTATAAGTATTATCTCCAGAAGTCGCCGTATAATCGAATAAATGAAGCTTATTTTCGTAAATTGGGCGGCCTGCTTGGGGGAAAGTGCGATCGGTTAACCAAACATTTTCTAATAAAACTTCTGTACCATCGGAACGTAAAACCCTTTCAATTCTCGATTCTCCGTTACTCGGATCATCAAGTTGAATATAGTTCCAACCGTCAGTTAAGTTAACCGTAATTACTACATTGCGATCGCTTGTTGTTAAAGGGCCATCAGTTGTCCCCTCATAAACAGCGTTAACCGCAGCAGTCCCCCCGTCACTAAAATAGATAGTATCAGGAATAATATCAACGTCAGGGTCATCATTAACGAGATAATCAGGTAAACTGTCATCATTGGGAACTGTTGCCCGTACAATGTGGGTTAATTCGTGAATATTGACTTCTGCAATTTGGGAAAGTTCAGGAATACCTAAGCCGTTAATATGCTCAAAACTGGCATCATATTCCACAAAACGCCCTTGTAGGGTAGATTTCAGATACCAGTTAGCGGTTTGAATTTCTCCTGGGGCAATATCTCCTAGATTAACTTTGAGAGAGGGCGTAATAGGTTGAGAACCGACGGAAGTACCAATTAAATCGAAGTCAATCAGTAAACCTTGTTCACTTTCGACGATTTTCGGTTCTGCGGAGATAATTTCTAAATCTTGGGCCGTTCCGTAACCTTGGTTTTGAACAATTAACCCTAAAGCAAATGGTACTGATGTTTCTATAGGATCAGTAAAGGGATCATCTGAGTAAACATTCCGTTCTAGGAAGTAATCTAAATATAGTTCAGCTTGGGGTAATACCGTAACTTCCGTAGGATAGAGATCAACGGTGATAGTTTGACCATTTTCCACATAACTGAAGCTTCCCCCGATATTATATTCAGTTTCGGTAGTAGGTGCGGCGTTAGCGGTGGGAATGATAGTAAAGTTAGCTGTTCCGATGCTATCTGCTGCCAGAGTACCAGTACCGTTGATCTCAGTCAAACCCATCAAGGTTGGGGACGTAATAGCAAAGCGATCATTAACCTGATTACCCTCAGAATCGGTGATTTCCAGATTAATCAGGATATTATCTAAGGAAATATCATCATTGAGGTTTTCTAAGGTCAAAACTCCCTCAAAAGCGGAACGAGTCATGATCGCATCTTGGCTGATTTCAATACCAACCCGTGCGGTAACATAAGGGGTAGGTGAACCGGGAATAAAGGGTATGGTAATCACACCAGGGACGAAACCACCACCACCAGTAACACCACCACCACCATAGGTGATTTGAGGTAAGGGACAATCTCCGTCAACATGATAGATAGGAATGGGGGTACTTTGTTCAACGTTGATGAAGTCGTCTAAACTGTGGTCAAAGTTTTGGTATTCCCAGAATAATGCACCAAAGATGTCACAAGGGGCTGGGCCGTCTCCTGCTAAGCGTTCGAGACGTATGGGAACAACTAGGGAACTTTTAGCGGGAATTGTCCCTAAATAGTCGATTTGTGGGTCAATATCATAATAAGGATGTTCACCAAAGGAGAAGTAAGCATCTTCTGCACCAATTAAGCCATGATTGGTAACAGTAACATCAATGATCTGCACTTCTCCCACTTCATCTAAACTGGAGAGATCGAAAGAACCAGGGGTTACGGTGACGACAGGTAAAGGTACTTCCGTTTCAAAGGTCGCTTCTAAGGTAATTTGGTAAACATCGGCGATTTCTGTGGGACGAACAACCCAGTTATATTTAACGGTTTGATAGGGTAAAAATACATCAATATCTTTGGTAACTCCTGCTTCTACAGCGAAATTTTGTGTCCCGATACCGTGTTTATCTGCTTCCACTCTCAGGGTATAGAAACCTTCTGTTAGGTTATCTAAGGAAAACATCCCATCAGGATCTGTATAGGTGTTGAGAATTTCTCCCGTGATACCATCTAAGAGGGTAATGGTCGTATTTTGAACTTTTGGCTGTCCTTCTGCCAAATAATACAATTCATCAACAAAATTGAAGTTAACACCCCCTATAGCATCGGATACGGCGCGGAAATTAAAGGGCAGTTGTAAACTATCACTAGGACGCAAATTATCGTTAAAGGCAATACTACCTTGATACAGGGTTAGGGGTAAATCTGCATCTGGGGTTAAGGTGAGGGTGACAGTAGTTGACTCATTGGGATCTAATGTGGGAATTGTGGTATTTGTGGCTAAGGATAACCAAGGTACATCAGGCAGTAGAACATCTATATTACCCGACGCTAATGATCCGGTATTGGTGAGGGTAAACTCGACAATGGTTTGATCTCCCCGCAGCATTCCTGCATCTAAGGGGGATAAACTGGCCACTAATTGCGATCGCAGGGGGTTAACATCTACGGTAACAGGAATGCGACTGGTTACGCCTTCGGCAGTAGTTACTTCAATTTCAAAGGTATCCCGCAATATATCGGCATCTGGGGCTAAAATGCTGTAATTTAGGGTACTGGTGTTATTATTGCCGATTGTGGGGTCAACGCTGGTACTAATTACCCAGTCACTAGGCGCACCGATAATACTGGTAGTGAGTCCTGTTAAGCTTTGGGGGCTATAATTTCTTAGGGTAAGTTGTCCGGTTTTGGCCGCATCTTCTGTGACATTCAGTAAAACGGATGATTGGGTGAAACTTAGCCCTAAAACGCTAAATTCGTCCTCTGGGGTGGTTCTTTCGCCAGGGTTAAGGTATTGGGTAGCGTAGAGGTTATAGTTACCTCCTTGGCTGGCTGTGGGGGTAAAGTTATAGTTATAGTTACCGTTAGCATCGGTGAGAATATCAATAGTTAAAATTCCGCCTGTATTCTCATTTTCGAGGTAAACCGTCGCAAATTCAAAGGGTATGGGCTGTCCGTTTTGATTGCTGATAGTTTGTCCCTTTATCTCGATGGTTTGCCCTGCTACGCTAGTTATGATATCAGTTTCGATGGTTGCATAGTAAAGAGGTGTAACGGTTAGGGGTGTTACGGTAATAAGTTGGTTATTGTTTTCTGCGTCTCCTTCGTTGAGTTGTTCATCTGCATCTGTTACAGCGATCAGGTAGTAATTACCGGGGTTTTCAGGCAAAATGACGGGAATAGTGCGAGTATATTCGATTTGGGGGTCAAGGGTTCCCGCAAACTCAATACCTCGCCCTAATGTTCCTCCTGTATCGTTCCCAATGGCAATATCGTTACCGTTACCAAAGATATTATCAGGGGAGAGATACAAACGATCTACCCAAGGGCCTGTGGCTGCAAAATTGCTATCATTTTTAACAGTATAGGTGACATTTGTACTGCGATCGCTAAACCCATTTTCTCCACTTAAATTAGTTACAATTAAATCAGGTTGATCATCATCAATGATGGTTAAAGTTGCGGTGTTTTCTGTGCCAATAGTTGCGCCGTTAGTGGGAGAGTTTAGGGTTAAATTGATAGTTTCATTAGCTTCCAATAGGTCATCATTTTCAATGGGAATGGTGACAATTTTTGAGGTTTCACCATCAACAAAATCAACGGTAATAGTATTACTGATATAGTCTTCTGGGTTGGTTGCTGTACCATCGGTTAAGCTAATTATTGCGCTAACTTCTCCATCACTTCCCCCTGTACGATTTACTGTTACAGCTATTACAGATGTGCCATTTTCATAAAGACTAAATTGAGAGTTACTAAAGGTGAGTGTACCAGGGATAGGAGCATCTTCACTAATAATAGTAATGGTTGCATTACTTTGAGTTCCTAATGTTGCCCCACCTGTGATATTAGTTAATCCTAAATTAATAGTTTCATCTGCTTCAAATTTTGTGTCATTGACGATAGGAATACTAATAATTTTAGGGGTCGTATCGCCATCAGCAAAGGTAATATTAAAGCTGTTTTGAGTATAATCATTTGGATAGGTTGCTGTGCCATTTGTCAAGCTAATAGTAGCAGTAACTTCTCCCGTTGTTCGTCCGTCACGAGTAACAGTTACATCAATAGTTCCGTTTTCTTCATTAACATTATAATTCGCTTCACTGAAGGATAAAAATGCAGGGGAGTCCGTACTATTTACAGTGAATAATACACTATCAGGAACAATTTGTTTAGTGATTCCAGCATCTTGACTTGACCAAGAAAACTGAGAAATACTACCACCAGCATTTTCACCAAATACAATTAAAATTTGATGTAAACCTGCTTGTAAATAGGTTGTTCCGCTTTTTTCTACTGACGGGTGAAGACCCCCATTATTAATCAGTGCATTAGTTGTAGTTGGTGATTGAGTTGCACCATCTAAGAATAGATAACTAGCATCATCACTATTTAGATAAAAAGTATAATTTCCTGTGGTGGGAATATTAATAACACCTTGCCAACGAACGCTAAAAGTTTCTAAATCAGATAAAACTGTATTTCCTAAATTCCAAGAAGTAGCATTATCTAAGAAATTAACCGTTTTATCAGTGCGGTTCAAAACAGGTTGATTATTAGTAAAGAAACTCAAATTATCATTAAAATAACCATCAAAATATTGAGCATCTAAACCAATATCATTGTCAGCGATGGTTAGGGTTGCAGTGGTTTGAGTACCTAAATTTGCGCCACCTGTGGGATTAGAAATAACTAGATTTAAGGTTTCATCACCCTCTCTGCTTAAGTCATTAATGATAGGAATATTGACAATTTTTTTCCGTTCTCCTGATGCAAAATTAACCGTTATAGGACTATTATTTGTATAATCATTGGGTGCTGTAGCTGTGCCATTAGTTAGGTTTAAAGTAACACTAACTGCGCCATCTGTTCCCCCACTACGGGTTATAGTAACAGGTGCGATCGCCGTTCCATCTTCATTAATAGTATAATTAGCTTGACTAAAGGCTAAAGTGGAATTATCAACAATGGTTAAAACGGCATTATTTTGACTGCCAAGGGTTGTCCCTGTACTGGGATTTGATAAGGTTAAATTAACTGTTTCATTGCCTTCATAAACCGTGTCATCTTGTAAAGGAATATAGACAGTTTTACTGCTTTCTCCATCAGCAAAAGTTACATTTATTGGTGTGTCGGTGTAATCTTCTCCTGCGGTTGCTGTACCATCACTTAAATTAACAGTAACACTTGCTTCTCCTCGGTTGCCAAAAGTACGATTTAGGGTAATAGCTGCTTGAGTTGCCCCATCTTCATCGGTAATATAGTCTGCTTTGCTGAAGTTAAAGACATCTGATGCAGTAACAAAGCTATCAGAATTAATGTCTAAGTCAGTATAGGTAATGTTTTCGAGAACAGCAATTAATTCATCAGGTTCAGTATTAGGTTTAATCAGATAAATAGCAGTATCTGAACCATTTAAGGGGGAAACATCTAAACGATAATTACTCTTATCTCCATGTAGTTGAATCTTATCTTCCCCAATAGTAAAGTCAGTTATTTTTAGATAGTCACTGGTTCCATTGGTCGCAATATCATTATCATCATAAAATGCTTGACTGTTATTACCTAATAAGAAAGTATCGTTACCACTTCCTCCCGTTGCTGTGTCAATTTCTCCTTGGCCTGCTGTGTCAGAATAGGGGTTAACTCCTGTTACGGTATCATCTCCTTCTTTCCCGTCAACAGTATCATTCCCTGCACCACCCGCAAGAGTATCATTATTGGCTAAACCGATGAGATTATCGTTATAAGCACTACCAATTAAATTGAGATTTTCAACATTATTATAGGTTAAGAAAATAACCCCACCATTAGCCACTGCTCTGATAGTATTAGCATCATTATAAATTCCTCTTAACGAACTGCCAATATGGCCATCATCAGCATTCGTAAAGTCTGCTATAACAACATCATAACCATCTCCTGCATCAATAACTGCTCCATTATCAACCCCAACTCCATTCCCTAAATTAACCGTATCATCGCCACTTCCTAAATTAATACTTCCTAAGTCTTCAAAATTACTTGCTTCAGTGCCAAAACTATCGCTAAATTGATTCGTTGCTTGACTTAAATCGATAGAAACATCATCAGTAATCGTAGCTAAATTAACAATTAAAGTATCAAATCCTGCTGCACCATCTAAACTATCACCGGCTCTTTCAGCATTCTGTGGTAAAATGTAGCGATAGCTACTTTTTATTACAGACTTAAAAATGGACTTTCATCTAGATACTTTACTAAATTTACCCGATGTAACCGTTTTCACTTGTTATCAACAA